>CAYPUO010000090.1:0-8289 GCA_964413775.1 uncultured archaeon | reverse complement strand
CTAATAGCGGTTCTCGTTGGAGCCGTGGGTCCTTATAGAGGAGGGTTTGCAGATAGGATTGCCAATCTGATTACAAACCTCGCCCTTGTACTCCCTCTGATACCTCTCTTCATAATCATTGCTTCGGTTATTCGCGGGTTGAACTTGATTCTTATAGGTGTCATATTAGCTGTCACGTCCTGGCCTTGGGCAGCTAGGTCCATTAGGTCCCAGATGCTTACGCTCAAGGAAAGAGAATTCGTGGATCTAGCTCGAATGTCAGGGGATGGGAATGTACGAATAGTGGTGACAGAGATTCTGCCAAATATGCTGGCCTATATAATGATGGTCTTTGTAATATTGACTGGTACAGCAATACTTGCTGAGTCAGCACTCAGCATGATAGGCGTTTCCACGACCCGCACAATTACTTTAGGATATATGCTTTATTGGGCCCAACATGAAACGATTGTCCCTTTCTGGTGGAATATCTGGTGGTGGTTCATCCCTCCTGGTATTGTTTTGACTGTAATACTAACTGCGTTTTTCATCATCCACGCTGGCTTGGATGAAGTGTTCAATCCAAAACTACGGAGGATTTGATTTCTCTTGGTAGAACACATACTTGAAGTCGAAGACCTCAGGGGTTATTATAGAGGCGTATTTGGTGTTGTTCATGCTGTTGACGGTGTTTCGTTTAGTCTGGATTGCGGCAAGATAATGGGTATTGCAGGCGAATCGGGTGGTGGCAAATCCACGCTCGCACAACTTGTTTCGGGAACGCCACCTCCACTGCTACACCATGAGGGGGGAAAGATCTTGGTTGACGGGATTGACATATATAATATAGATCCCGAAGAGCTCAGAACTGAAGTCAAGTGCAGGCGCATGTCATATGTGCCTCAAGCCTCAATGGAGTCTCTAAATCCCGTTAAAAGGATAAGAGATTTCATCTTCGATGTCGTAGAGCAGCGTACTGCCAAACGAGTTGCCTCAAGAGAACGGAAGAAAGAAGTTCTTGAAATGGCTGCGAATCACATCAAGGCACTGGGATTGGAGAGGGAGGTCCTCGATCGCTATCCACATGAACTTAGCGGAGGTATGAAACAAAGGGTCGTAATTGCAATATCGACCCTGTGGAATCCCAGGCTCCTTATAATAGATGAACCAACTTCCGCTCTGGATGTGACTTCACAAAAACGTATGATAAAGGCTCTTCTGAATTTGAAGCAAATTGGGGTTATTGAAAGCATGTTATATATCTCTCATGACTTGAACAGTCTGACGCAACTCTGCGACGAATGCATGGTGATGTATGCCGGGAAAATCGCAGAGATAGGCGATATGGATAGAACAATCAATGACCCTCTACATCCCTATTCCCAGCTGCTCATAGATGCAACCGCATCCTACGACTCGAAAGGAAAAAGGACATGCGAATTGAAGGGCATCCCAGGATCGCCTCCGGACCTACGGTCACCTCCCGCTGGGTGCAGATTCCATCCGCGTTGCCCATATGTTATGGATGTCTGCAAGACTAGAGAACCACAGATGTTCATGGTCGGAGATGGAAAAAGAGGGGCATCCTGCTGGTTATTGACTTCAAAATCGGGGTGGCAAGATGGAAGACAAGCGTGAAATGGTTGACAAGGGAATCATTCTTGAGTGTAAGAACCTAACCAAGGTATACACTTCTGGCCTCGTGAGAACAAAGACTGTTCTGGGCGCAAATAACGCAACCTTCGATATCAAAAGGGGGGAAATCGTTTCTCTTGCAGGTGAGAGTGGTAGTGGAAAATCAACAATAGCGAAAATGATACTCAGATTGATTGAGCCAACATCTGGTGATATTCTTTTTAACAGCAGAAGCGTCCGATCATACAACATACGAGAGTACTATAAGCACGTACAAGCAGTATTTCAGGATCCCTATTCTGCATTCAATCCGTTTTACAAGATAGACCATGTATTAGATAGGGCATTTGGCCTCCGCGAGGATAACCTCAATAGTGACGAAAGAAAGGAGATTATTGAATCCACATTTCTGTCCATCGGGCTAAATCCTAGTGAAGTGTTGGGTAGGTACCCTCACGAGCTGAGCGGTGGTCAAATGCAAAGGCTACTTATCGGAAGATCTCTTATCATTGGTTCACAGCTATTGATAGCCGATGAACCTACTAGCATGATAGACGCATCCACTCGAGCTGGTGTTCTAAACTTGCTTCTTAATCTGAAAGAGAAGAAGGATTTGTCTGTGCTATTCATAACACACGACATCGGTCAAGCCCAGTATGTTTCTGAGAGAGTCCTTATTATGAAGGAAGGAGAAATAGTCGAACAAGGCTCAGTCCATGATGTGTTCACTAGACCCAAACACCCGTACACACAGGAGCTTCTTGCGGCAGTACCTCGCCTGTGTGAGAAATGGAGTGATATTGGCTAATCTCTCTCGAAGAAGCTAGATTTTTTCGATGGGAGTGCCTTGGGGACGCAATGGTTACCTGAAACTGGCCTTGATTTTTTCTGTTACGCCATAGAATGCCTTGCTTTTTTGGGATTATTCATGTAGCTGAACAATCCACTCATTCCTGTTTTCCGATTTTTTGCAGCAATTTGCCGTTTCTGCCGCTTTTTTTTCGTTAAAATCCACATAATTACTTATGTATTCCGTTTAGACAGATTATATAACTGCGGAAAAACTTAGGAGGAGACATTCCAAGTGAAAAGAAGAAAAATGACTGCAACCACTATGACCATCAGTGTCATGTTGGTTGCAATGCTCTTATCCGGTTTCAGTGCGCAGCCAGCCGTCGCGCAAACCACTGTTCCGAGAAACGAAACGGTGTGGGGCGCTGGTTTCGGAATGAACCCAGGAAGCTACCAACCCTGGAACATGGGCTCAAACCAGGCCTGGACGACCTACCTGATGTATGAACCACTGTTCGGGACAAACGTAGCAACAGGAGAAATAATTGACTGGCTAGGTGAAAGCATCACATGGCAAGGCAATGACACTATACAGATCACGCTGAGGAGCGATCTTCACTGGACTTCAATAGGCAGCAGCCTCGTAACGAATACTACACCCATAACAACTGATGATGTCATCTTCTCGTTTGAAATACTCCAGCAAACCGGTCAACTCGGTTCTCTGGTTCAGAGAGTGGGAAACATCAGTACAGCCTTCGAAAAAGTGAGTGATACGGTATTGAAAGTACACATTCTGCCTGCATATAGAGGGAGCAGTGAGGTATATCGTCAACTTACATATGGATTCTTGATATTCCCCAAGGCCGTATGGGAAGATATCAATGCAACATACAACGGTGATCTGTCAACCTACACGAATGACTGGCAGGACACCTCAATGGTGCAAGCCAAGTGGAGAGTGGCTTCTGGTATGTACTTGCCGTACTATCACGATGCCACAAGCACAATAGGGAAGGTGAATGAAAACTGGTGGGGTGTCGATGACCCAGATTTCGGCAGACTGCCCGAACCAAGCTATTTTGGGTACACGGCATATTCCAGTAACGATCTTGCGCTTCTTGCAATGGAAAAAGGTGACCTCGACTGGGATGGCAATTATCTTGCAGGACTGACTGAAGTCAAGGCAGAATACCCGAACGTGGTGACTTACTTCGATGAGCTGCCATACTTCCCAGACAAGTCACCAGTAATGCTTGTTCCAAACTACCAGAACTATCCGTTGAACCAAACCTGGCTCCATAAGGCCATGGCTTCGGTCCTCAACTACTCTGCTATGAGTGCCGTTTCTAGCGGTTACTTGAAGGATCCTAGCCCTCTGTTGATTCCAGCAGATGACGCGGCTGCCAGAGAGCTGTTGAATACCACGATTGAGTCGGAGTACACAATTAACTACGATGTGTCTCATGCGCTTGATATCCTAAACGAATACTGCACCTACGATGATGTAGCCGGAGTGTGGTGGACGAAACAGGGAGTCAGCCCTAGCGATCCAATCCAGCACTATCCACTCCAGGAGTGGAACTACGAGTCCAACACAACCGCTCCGTGGACTATTCTAGACTTCATGGGGTGGACAGATGTTGATGCTATGGATGCCGTAGCGGCTCAGGCATTTTCTGACCTGCTCAACATTCAAACTCAGACAGAGCTCATTAGTGGCTGGGGTACGGTCCAAGTGAGAATGAATAATTTCCGATTTGACCTTGCTGACATGGTCATGTCTGGTCAGATAAACATGAACATGTACGAGCGATACTTCCAAATGTTCTCACCTGAGAGTTCGAGTGCTGGCGGAGGGGTAAATGCTCCTCTGGGTGGCTGGTATAATCAGACCTTCGTTGATAACATTGAAGCGCTTGATACATACCCTGCTGGCTCTGCTCAACAATGGGCCATTGCTAATGAGATGCAGGAGATCCTCGGTCAAGTCATGCCTGTTATTCCATTGGCAGGACATGCTGACTGGCAAATCTATAGTACTACGTACTGGACCAATTGGCCCAACAGTGTGACCAATCCAATGTTACCAAGCAGTCCGTTTGCTGGCACTACCCAGAATGCAAATCTGCTCGCCATCGTCTTCGGGTTGCAAGCATCAGGAGCTACAACACCGCCTCCCCCATTCGATTACACTCCTATTATTGTAGGAGTTGTGGTTGTGATAGTGGTGATTGCGGTAGTCGTCGTACTGTACAGACGCAGATCTGTGTGAGTTGACATAACAGAGGAGGTTGTTGATAGAAGTCACAACCCCCTCGCTTTTCTTTTAAAGACTGGCAGCTCGCTCGGTGTTCTTTTTGGTCATAGAACAGGACGCATAGAGAGTAGAGCAATCACTATTTCGCATTAGCCTACGAACACACTGCTTCCCTAACACCGGGCATCCTAGGCAAACATCATTAGTCACGGCTTCGGAGAGCATGCTCAACAGCCCAAATTGACAGGGGGCGCATGTACATCGAGGCCCTGAAGTTGCCGCATTCAGTCCATGCCTCAGGTGTCCGAAACCAGTAGCCTCTCTCCTTGTATGTCGTACTATGGATACCATGTGCTGTCTTTAAGCCTTGGTCAACAAGTCCTAGGTGAATCATGAATGCCGCAAGCGCATAGGACGTTCCTGTCCAGACCTCTGAGCTCTGAGCACAGGTATCGTCAGGCGTTCCATCAGGACGCATTCCGTTCACTGCGCCTATCTGACCAAGCTGAAACCTTAGCACGTTGAAATTGTAGACTGTCTGCAAAGCCGAAACCGCATTCTTCTTGGGGACTATGTCTGGCAGACCACAGATATTCATGTACCACTGTCCTGCAAGTTGGTCGGCCATGATGCTATCGTGGTGTCTTGCATCGCTGCTGTCAAAGTAGTAATATCGTCCGTTCCAAAGCTCATCCTCAAACGTTCTTTGGCCGTTCCTTAGTATGGCACGATACTTCTTCTCTGTGCCATCGTCTCCTAACTTGTGTGCCATTGCAATCATTGCCTGGCAGGCGCCCAGATACAAGCTACCGCAATATGCACTAGGACCTTCCATCCTCCAATTATCATATGTCTGGTCAGGAAACCCCTCATTCTCAGGAATGCCATCATCGTCTGCATCAAATGCATCAGCATATTCCATTGCCTGCTTCACTGCAGGCCAGCAGTATTTCAGGAACTGCTCATCATCTGTAAAGATATAGTTCCTGAAGACTTGTAGGATAAACTTCGGATTCAAATCCTTCCATTTTCCGGAATCCAAGTAGGCGTATGCATTTACTGAGTACCAAGGATCCTCTTGAGGCATTCCCAAATCATGGGGCACTGAGCCCTTACGCTTTCTCGGAACAACTTTCTTGTCAACGAGTAGAGAGTGCGGTCGGCTGTCCTCAAGACCAACTGCATCAGCGAAATCTTTCTGTATACTGTTATCAAGCTCCGGCCAATTCATCAAAGTTGCAAAGGATGAATAGAACAGGACGTCATATGTGTTCATGTAGGGATACTCAAAGCATTCCAGATATCCAAAGTGGCCTAGTCCTTTTACTTCTACCCTATCATCAACTTCTCCAACGACCCATGATGAGCTACTATCAACCAAGAAATACAGCTCATTGAAAAGGCCTGACTTCAGCCATTCCGGTCGGGATGACTCTACGATTGGACTCTGCCAGGCAGTAATCTTGTCATCCCAAGTGCGCCAGTTATCGAGGGCTTCATTGACCAAGGGGATGGCACACCTCCCATCCACCCCGAAGAATCTGGTGTAGTACTTATACCATCTCCTGCCCTCTCCAAATTGGATAATGGGGATATCCCAGCTCAATGCAAAAGCGACCTCAGCAGATTCGTCAGGTTCTAGATGAGCCTTGACACATAAGGCGCCTCCGTCTTTATGAGCCCCCTTGAATCGCTCTGGTTCCGATTCAGCTAGTACTCCGTTCTTTCTGAAACTCCTCCAAATGTCACGACCTTTTGCTTCCGTGTTGAAGGACGCCATGCCCGTTAACTCTGTTTTTTCGGAACCCTCAACGCCCATGCCAAATGAAACAGGACTGGCTGCTTCAATACGTTCTTGGTGGAGTTCTAAGAGAAGTCTGTTTGGTTTTGGAGATTTGATGAGTGAATGGATACCTTCAATTCTAGGTTGAGTAGGAGATATCGAATTCTCCCACGTGAACATTAGCGAGACTTCACGTTCCTCCTCACCAACATTCCTCAGAATCCACGAGAAGACCCCTACAGGATACGAACTCTCTTGATAATTGTGTCCAATCACAGGAGAGAGCTGCTGACACATGGCGTCTATTCCCTCATCACGGAAATTGTAGGTGGTCCATGCTCGTGGAAAGAGGGCGTGATATCTAGCTCTTGAAGGGCGCATTCCCCATCGCCACGAACTCAATCGAGCGCCGTCAGGGGTTCTTGGATTTAGAGTCTGGAGAAAGGGTCGATACTTCCCCTTAATTCTCAAGTGGAACTGATTTGGTAAAGAGGGATAGTACTCATGAGCTCCGGTTCTAAGATGCCATCTAGCAAAGTCCCCCATATAGCCTCGACCAATACTCCCACATCCAAGTCCACCAATGGGAATACCCTGATTGTACCCGTCATCAATCGGTCTTGTAGGTGGGCATGGCAGCATTTCCCAGAACTGCTCATCGAGGTCAATCGGAACCTCCGCTAGGTTAGGCCAGACCATACTTGGTTCCAGACCCATTGGATAACTCCTGGGTCTTCCGGGCTGTACAGGGCCCTCGTCCAGCGAAATTGTCCATGCGCAATCTGGTATCTGAAAAGGCATCAACTTGTCTCCAGCAGAGGCAGCAACACATACCTTAGTGAGTATGCAGGAACCTATAGCAAAGGCCGATTTAGGATTTTCCAATTGGTTTGCCTACCAAGTCATCCTAAATAACCTATCTAAGCGAGCGATTGCCCACTTCAATCTTCGACATCCATGAAACGTTAGGTAATTAAAGGTTTGTAGAGTAAAATGTATGGAGGCGTTGGAGCAGGTCCTACTTCTATCCCAGAATATCCAAATATGAGCATCATGTTGGTAAGCTGATGACAACAAGAGTCAGCGTGACCCCCAGTTGGGCCAGTGCTTTCAACAGTGACTATAACTAACGGACACTCACTAATCTTCGACACATATGGCAGGTGGGGACAACCTCTGAATCCTATCAAAGGAAGAGCAAAAAATGAGAACTGAAACAGCTCAACGGTTTTTGGGGTATGCGATGCTATTCATCATCTTGGACATCATTTTGATAATTGCGATAGGAATAGGACTGCTAGCAATCGTCTATACTGATTTTTGGCCATTTTACATAGACCCTAGTCTTCTTGCATTCATGGAAGCTTACCCACTAGCGATTCCAATAGTAATCTGTGCTGTAGCTGGTTTTGAGATTATCTATCTTGTCATTGTCAACGTGTGGCGAAAAGATCCAATCGAGCATAGAATCGGGCTTTCAATTGTTGGTATTGTTAACTTAGGGGTGTGCTGTGCCTTACCCGGTCTAGTTATCTTTATGCCAGCAGGATTTCTTGTCCTTCTTCCACCAATATTTCTAGAGGATTAACAATGGGTCTAGTGGAAAACGTCACTTATACTAGCATTGTAAGATACCAAAGAAAAGGAACATGGAGATGAATCTTGCAGGCATGGTAGCCATTTACATTTCTCTTTCCATTGTCAAGGGGATGAGCAGTCCATCGACGGTTGGGACTAAGCCTTATGACATCAAAGCACTAGCAACGACATCAATTAGTTCGGAGAGGCTGTAGTACTCCTCCCCAGTACAATGACCTATTTTCTCTAATCTTCCCATATA
>CAYPUO010000089.1:0-8300 GCA_964413775.1 uncultured archaeon | reverse complement strand
CTTGTGACCTCGACCACTCAGTGTCTGCGAACACAGTCAACGACCGGTCACTTGCCTATTTACATGGTCTGTCAAACACCACCATCAATAGCGATGACTACGGCGAAGTGGTTATGGCTGGTTGTCGGAATACGACACTTATGAATTTCAGTGCCGGAAACGCGTCGAATGCCATTCAGCTGATATCGTGCGTTGGTTGCAGGGTCATTAACTGCACAACATTCGACAATTCTAGGGAGGGAATCAGTATCCTCTATTCGTCAGCTTGTGTTGTCGAGAACAGCACACTACTCAGGAATTCATATGGTCTCAACATCGACTCCTCTTCATGTATCATCGTTTCGGAGAATCTGTTTCTGTTCAATTTTAGAGGGGTTTCCGTCTATGGAACAGATTCTCCTGTTCTTCAGCTGAACAGAATTCTCAACACCACGTGGATTGGCGTGGAGTCGTCATACCCCTCCTCCAGATTCGTTACAATCCGGCAGAACAGGATAGTGAACAGCAGCTACGGAATAGCCTTACAATACACAAATGGTGGGACGATTATCGAGAACACCGTATATGACTGCACTGAAGTTGGAATTGCCTTGGGGTACGAGGCTACAAATTTCGAAGTGTTTTACAATATGATTGGGTGGAACAGAGTCAATGCCCGTGATGACGGCGGATTCAATATGTGGGACGATGGTGTTTCACGCGGGAACAACTGGACAGACTACTGCGGGTCAGGAGTCCATGTAATCTCAGGGGCAAACGAAGGAGCTGTTGACAGATATCCTTCATTTCTCTATGACCCATCGCGTCCGAATGCAACTCAGCCCCTATGTACCAACATCATTGTGCTCGTAGTGGCATCTTCAAGTGCCATTGCGGTAGCCTTTGTTCTGGTTGTGGTTGTTCTCCACAAGAGAAGACCAAGCCCCGTTTCTGCATAAGCAGACACTCTGGTATCTCTCTTGTCACTCGTTTCCCCTTCTAGGTCTACCAATGAATCGGTGTACCCTTCTGCAGTATTCCTTGTATTCTTGCCCAAACTGCTGTTTGAGCCATGGCTCTTCACTCAGCGGAGTGAGAGCGTACATAGCTGATAGGAGTACTCCACTAACGAGCTCCATGTACGATGCAGTGATCAGTATGAATGAGAGATAGAACAGAATGAGTGCGACATATTGGGGATTCCGACTATAGCGGTACGGTCCATCTGAAACGAGCTTGCCTGTTAGCCCGAGGCTCTGGTGCATGCTGAGTGTCCTAATCGCCCAGACTGAGAGTGTGGCCGAGAAGGCGATTACAGCAATCCCGATCGGGATTCGTATCCAATGAATAGGCCCGAGGCTCTCCCAATCAAGAACTCCAACTATGGGAACCCCTACCGAGGCTACTAATATGAAGAACCACGAGGCCCAGTATTGCCACGAGTTCTTGCTGGGTGGGGGCCAGATTCGATGTTGTGGTACGGATATGCTGAGTGCTAATCCGAGAAGTAGGATGATCTCCGCTATTAGGACTACATAGTAGAGAACTAGAAGCATGTTCCGTTGGAGCCTCCACTATTCGATTTTTTCGAGTTCAACTTCCAGTTGACATCCACAGTACGGGCACTCGATTGTCGCAGGCCCTGTCCATTTGACGTCCTCCGACTCCATGAGAGCTCCACAGTTTGAGCACTTCTCAGGCACTCGCGGAATGACTAGAGTCGCCTTGCTTGTTGTGTCCGATGGCGGGTACCCATATGTTTCGCTTCTTCTCCTTCTACCTTCTCCGCTTCTGCGTCCATGACCACATCCCAATTGATTCTCGCCTCCTCTGTAACTAGTTGTCGGTTCGGATATAGGCATCAAGAACGAAAGCTGTAGTCAGCACAAGATGTCCAACAATCACAAGGCTGAACGGATATGTCAGATACAGCTGCCAGTTTCCAGTAATCAAGGGCCAGTGGAATAAGGGGAGTGCAATAAGGAGTCCTACTCCCAACGCTTTCTCGCCCATCGCCAAGTAGCCTAGGCCCCAAATGACATTCAGGAGAGCATTTCTTACCTTGTGCATGTGTGACGTGCCTTTCGTCGTCAAATACCTCAATCCAGGATATATCGACTGGGATATATTCCCAGATATCAACCATAAAAATATATCTATATGGATATATCCATGACGACATACAGTATTCAATCTTGGCTGCGGCTTTAATGTGCATGAGATACATTCAGACTGCGGGTCTCATGGAAGACGTATATTACTTCATACCAAGAACAGTCCTATCACTGTATCTTGATTGAACGATTGAGACTAGGCAGGAGCTGCATGTGCTTCACCGTGCGGAACTTGCATTTCATAGCTCTTCAGTGTCACCGCAGTTTCCATGAACCGTTTGACAAACGACCTCATCATTAGGGGCATCAATCTACTGAGGTGGTTGCGCTTCCAGATTGCGAAAGCTGTGGGGGGTACGAATTCATCTGCAAACTCTTGGGCGAGCTCTCGCGTCCTGAGGACTTCTGGCACCATCAGTTCCTCATATCTTCGAAATGCAGTTTCGTGGTTGCCATCTGCCTCTTTCAGTTCCCCCGCTAGCACGTATGCCCTTGCCATTGCAAGGGCCGAGCCCTGACCTGCAAGGAGTGACACACATTGGGCCGCGTCACCGACAAGTGTAATCCGTCCTAGCGACCATGGCTGAAGGTAGATCTGGCTCACAGTGTCGAAGTAGAAGTCTGGTGCTGACTCCATCTTATCGAGGATTCGTCTGCTCTCCCATCCCTCATCCTTGAAGACCTCCATGAGAAGTTCCATCTGAGCCTTGGTGTCATGGTGGCTGATATCAAGTTGCTCGTCCTCCTTGAAGATGAAGAATGTGGCCAGCCTTCCCTCTGCAATACTATATAGCCCAATCTGCTTGCCCGGAGTTGAATAGCTCTTGAACATCCTGTCATCACCTAGGTAGTTGTCGATGGTGAATGATGAGGTATAGTATCCCATGAATGTCTCAAACTCCGACTCATCTCCGTATATCTGCTCTCTTACATTTGAGTGGAGGCCATCAGCTCCAACCAGTAGGTCATATGATTCAGACGATCCATCCGTCATGGTCACACTCACTTCCCTAGCGACCTGTTCGATCTCTTCATTTGAGTTACCAAACCTGACTTCGATGTCTGGTGCAACAATATCATAGAGCACCTGTTCAAGGTCACTGCGGAGGAGGTTGTAGTGACGATAGTTCAATGTCTCTCGCATCTTTATGATGCTCAGTCCTCCCTTGCGTTTTCCATGCTGGTCCACGTAATCGAGCTCCGGGATATCGTAGTGCGCCTCTCCGAATTTCTGTAGGAGCCCCATCTTCTCCGCAACATCGAAACCCAGTCCCCAAAAGTCAATCATGTAGCCTCCAGCTCGTAGTGTTGGAGCTTTCTCGACAACGGTCGGCTCGAATCCGTATCTCTTGAGCCAAAATGCAAGAGTCAGACCCGCAATCCCTGCACCTGAAATCAGTATCCTCGGTTTGTCTTCCATATCCTCTCTCTTCTCATCCTCGTCATGAGTAGTGATTCAGCAAATACGTTAACAATAGTTAAGACGCGAGCGGAATCTCCTTAGAAAAGCTGCTTCAGATAGTCAGGATACGAAGGAATCCCTCCATACTGATAGGTCCAGAGGAGCGACTGAATCTGTTATGAAACATGGTCGGCCCCCCTGCGCCAGACTACAACATCACTCACTTGGTCAGAATTGATGCCATCTCGTAGCAAGCGGAAGACGCTTGGACCACATATATTCCCAGCCCGAGGACAGCCTCTGAAACAGTAGACATGACCGTTCAGTCCAGCAACCATCTGACAAGTGTCCGACTCTATCTGAGATTCCTGCAGCTACGATGCACCCTTTCAGAGCAAGTATCGTAGTCTTGCACTGAGACCACGAAGACTTTTATCTCGATGAAATCACAGGATAGTGCCGCTGAGGGCACTCTTACAAGGATATCAGTGATACAGGAAGTTTGCAGTGGCACCAGAAGGGAAGCATCGCCTAGCAGAAGAAACGATGGACAATCCGAGGACCACGCCAGGCAGAGTGCATCTCCAGTGATATCTTTGAATGCCAAGGGTGAGAGTGATCTCTTTGCACTATGTGAGTAATAGCGATGGGCTGAATGGAAGCTTTTCAAGGGAGATCAGAGCTCTCAGGGCGCTGAGTGCATGCAACGAAGCCCTCATTACTGCAAGAAATGAGATGGACCTGCTAATCGAGGTGTGCAGGATCATCGTAGAGGATGCGGGGTACAAGCTCGCATGGTTCGGGCTAGTCGAACATGGTGTCGATAGGCGAGTAATCCCTGTCACCTCATGCGGATATGAGGATGGCTACCTTGAAACACTGCACATCACATGGAGTGACACAGAGAGAGGACAGGGACCAACAGGCAGGGCTGCCAGGACAATGACGACCTGTATTGCCAAGGACATCCCGACAGACCCCCTCTTCGAACCATGGCGGACACAGGCAGTCCGGAGAGGGTATGCATCATCAGCCGCTTTCCCAGTTATCCATGAGGGTGAATCCTATGGCGTGCTCAATGTCTATGCCCCTGAGCCTGATGCCTTTGATGATGATGAGCTGCAGCTGCTTGAGCGACTAGCGACCAACATCATGTATGGCATCATGACCATCCACACCCAGGACAAGTATAGGGACACCCTGCAGCAGCAGGAGCGACTGGCAAGAGAAGCACTGCTCTATCTGGATATCCTGAGCCATGATGTAGCAAACAAATTG
Source organism: uncultured archaeon (assembly GCA_964413775.1). GTDB lineage: Archaea > Asgardarchaeota > Thorarchaeia > Thorarchaeales > Thorarchaeaceae > MP5-2226. The sequence goes on along the minus strand of CAYPUO010000089.1, from coordinate 3,527 downwards.
CAGGCGATTATACTGGCCTCGGAGATACTCCAGAGGGACTCGGATCTAAGGGATGATGAGTTCCTAGGGCTCATACTCAACTCCAGCGATGCATGCCTCGGTGTTGTTACCAAGGCAAAGCTCTACAGACAGATGATGGATGTGCCACTTACAAGGGTGAGACTGGACCACATCACAGGAAAGTGCCTCAGACGCCTTCAGGCTACGTATCAAGGGATTGAAGTCGCTCTTGAACAGCATGCCGTTGAACCCATAGTAGCTGGCAACGAGTTCACTGAAGTGGCCCTCTACAACATCTTGGAGAATTCCGTTGTACACAACCCCGAGGAGAGGAAGCAACTCTGGGTATACGTCGGAGCGTCAGGGGAGGGCTATGAGGGGGCAATATCAGATAACGGTCCGGGCATACCTGATGCTTCCAAGACACACCTGCTAGACCCAGCACATAGACAATCGGGGCTTGGACTCCAACAGACCGGTGAACTCATGGAGAAGTATGGAGGAAAGACTGAGATAGGCAATCGGATAGAGGATGACTGGACGAAGGGTCTGGAGGTACACCTCTGGTTTCCAAAATATGAGGACTTCGAAGCACACTCGTCTTTGTCAGGCTAGGGCATTCTTCGAGACCTAACGTATGGGACAGGTGACTACAAGCCATCACCAGAACTCGTCGATATACTACGAGCCTGCATGATTATCTTAATGCACTCAGAGATTGACTCATCAAGCATCACAAGGACAGCGTCTTTCCCGGCAGCATGTGCAGCCTCGCTCAATAGCCCTGAGCACATGACCATTGACTGGAGGTGGTTGGCAATATCGTGACTCATTAAGTCCATGTACTCCATTGCTAGGTCTATTGCATGTTGAAGCTCCGTCTGTGCATGCCTACAGCTAGTGATGTCTTGCATCTGCACGATCCATCCGTTCAATTCCTCACTGCCAGGGAGTGGCGATACGATAACGCCAATGTGCATGATGCCATTCTTGGAGGTCTCATACATCCCGCCTGAATTGACGCGGTCCATGTCAAGGACCCACTCGAAGCTTACCTGCTCCCCGCTCCTGATCTTCTCCATCACTGACTTGGGCACGTCGCGAGCACTGGACATATCAAACCCGAGGATGTCATTGACACTTGCCATGCCGAACATCCTCGCACACCCTGGGTTCGCGTCTGTCAGGATGCCGTCCCTGTCGAAGACACAGATGCTCACAGGTGATGCATCGAAAATGGAGTGGAAACGCTGCTCGCTGGCCACACGGTACGTGTAGAACTGTTCGCTGTAGTCGCTCAGGGTCTGCTCAAGCAGACGCTGTTCTGTGACATCGCGGATGACTGTGACGACCCTGATGACCTCGCCGTCCTTAAAGATGGGGATCTTCCTCGTTTCAGTGTATAGCTCTCTTTCCCCAATGTCCAGCTCTCTGGATGTGACCATCACCTGCCCCGTTGCGAATACCTGCCTGTACTCGTCGATAACGGTTGAGGGATTGGATGGAAATACGTCGGCGAGCGGGCGGCCTATCACACACTCATTGACGCCGAAGGCGAGTAGCCACCGCTTGAACGCCGTGGTTGCCGAAATAATCTGGAACTCAGGATTGAGTACAAGAAGTGGATCGCCAAGGCCGTCAAGTGCTTGGACACATCCGTGAAGATGGGCTGTGTCCTGTTTGTCATGTGGAGGACTATCTGCGGGGTGTTGCATATCTGTATGCTCCGGTGCGATTCTCTTCAGTCGTTGCAGCCCGCTCAGGAAGAACAGGGGGGTTTGTACATCACGGGCTTTTATCACTTGGCCCAATGGATATTTGGCTCACTGTCCGTATCCTTTGAGGACTGTCTAGAGAGTATTCTATCTTCTCAGAGATTGGGCACCTACCTCTGCGCTTCGGTCATCATCCACACCGCCAAATGGCGTCATCTCTGAACTGTGGGACTTCGTGCTGGCAATGATGATGATGAAGCCATCTGCCTGCTCTATGAGATGCATTGACTGCTACACCAGGACGCGCTCTTGGCATGACTTATCCTTAGACATTTGATTGCGAGAAGGCTGGTCTTTCGTGTTATGCCCTGACTCCTCGCTTCTCACGCAGACTAGAGAACTGATGAGTTCCGATGACAGGGCGACCGCACGGCTTGCGAAAGAGATCTGCTATCTCAGTGCATTTAAGAGGTTTCAGCGACAGGTAGCAGGCGGGAGTCGTAATGCTTGGAACGCACATAGTGGTAATGGTAGCTAGATCACTCATTCTAGCACTCATTGTTACAGGTGCCAGCGCTGCTCAGAGCCAAGGGCTTCACTGGGGATTCGAGAAAGGCAAGTAGTACTATTTTACGCAACAAGCTCAGGACCCAAGAGAGGTTGAACCCTCCCAGGTGAATCTCATGTATATTTGTGATGACTATCCTTCAATTCCAGACCCTCCTACAGATAACAGCAGTCTTCCTCGGGCCTCCTTTCATGCGTATTTAACAAGCGGAAGCGCAACAGATGTGGGCATAGGAGAATCGATTATTGCACTCCCCATCGGAAACTGGAGCTTATTTTCAGAGGTGTTCGAGAGCTACTGGGTAAATACCTTGGCCCCACAGAATGCAACATCATCGTTCCGAACAGTCGAGAACATTGAGGAGTGGGGATTCACCTTTGAGTGGTTGTGTTCGTTCCCACACTCGGGAGTTATTCTCCGTTTTTCGTATTCCAAGCAAGATGGTGTTTTGACACAGTATTCCTAGGGCTCGGGTTCGTTAGACAAGGAAACCGTAGAATTCACCCTCATACGGCTGCCAATGGCCCCTCAACTTCAGTCCACAGTCGCAACGGGAATGGCCCTTGGGATAGTGGTGATGGTCATTGTGGTCTGTGCGTGCTTTCGATGACACTAGCTCGTAGACATGTGGCTAGATGGAGCGACGGAATGTTCTCCGATGGTAAGTGGATTGTCCTTCTCCCCCCTATAGATGACTGGCGATTGTGACTACTCCTTTCCCAGTTGTAGAAATCTTCGAGCAAGCAAGACGACCCATACCTCAAAGAATGCGAGTGAGAGGAGGAGCAGGAGTAGCCCGACAACAGGGACATACAGTCCCAGAGTCATCAGGTTTCCCAGGATTCCAGAATAGGCAGTGGCTTTGCTGAAGGTCTTGTCCTGTAGCATAACAATAGAAATGACGACAAGGGCGACCGCTCCAAGAATGATATGCACATGGTAACTCGAACCAGCGAATGTTGCCATCATTGCTTGACCAGCCGCTAAATACAGCGACCGCTCAGCCTCGGTAGTTGCTAGTGCATAGAGATTACTGAGATTCAGCATGCCGGCCGCTGTGTTCGCTGCGAAGGTCGCGGTGACGCCAACCAGCGCGAGCAGAGAGAAAAGAGTGACAGTCGATTCGTTGGCCCGTCTGAGTGTGATGTAAAGGCTTAGGACAATCGGAATGACGAGCACCTGGTCAATGACATACAACAGGTCAAGGCTTACGAGACCCAGCAATACATTCGACTGTAACAAGT
>CAYPUO010000088.1:0-8335 GCA_964413775.1 uncultured archaeon | reverse complement strand
TCGTACCATGGGCGACAACAACTATTTCATCCCGATATGCGATGTGGAGAGGCACCTGAGGAAAGACCACCATGACATGGTCTTCAATACGACTGCACTCTACGGGAACAAAGAGGTTCGGCGAGTATACTCCTGGAAAGAGGGGACCATAGGACCGCTCAATCTGCTAGAGAACATCGCTGGAGCACGCCTCCGCTTTCTTGCCATGACGCGATACCCGTTCCCAAGGCCCGACTTGCTGAAGAGTGTACACAGGGGAAGAGGTAGCAAGAGGAATTCGAGGAGGGTCTATGCCTATGGTACAACAAAGGCAAAGACTACTGTGACTATCACGCATCCATTTCTTCCTGAGCTAGACTTCGGTGATATGGTGCGAGGACACCTCGTTGAGCTCTGCAGGCAGTCCTTCATACTTGCAGTCCCAATCGATGCTGCTCAGCACTATATTGACCTGTTATTGAGCAGGCTCAGACCATTCCTCGATAGGCTCTACGTAAGTGCGATACGACCATCGAGGAACAGACTGGGTTCAGGAGGATTCCCACAAAAAGCGGATATGATTCTCGACGAGATTGTCCATACTCTCAGGGGAGAATACGGCAGTCGTTCATCCTATCCAGCAAGAGTGACTGAACAGATACAGTCAGAGGAGGAGTTCTCCTTCAAGAAACATCCTCTGCTGGAACTAATCACTGAGAGGGAGGTCCACGATAACTTGTCCAGCGTCCTCACCGACACAGATGCTGCAGTGTTCTCAGATAGAGTTCACAGCATATCCGGGAGAGTGGGCACGAGGGTGCACAAGAGGACTGCATGGGGGAGATGTAGCCCCTGGTCAACACAGGGCATAGTCCATGGAGGCGACTATCTTGCTGAGGACAGGTCGGGGTTCCTGCATGCAGCTGAAGTGCCTGTATATGGGGGGAGGGGGAAGATTGATCACGGTCTCTTTACTCGACGACAATCGACTCCAACGCTGGGGAGGAGTAATCAAGGCATTGGCAGCTGGTTCCCATCATTGGTCCTTGACCTGAAGGCAAAGTCGGCCTTCAACTTCGGCGTGAAGGCGAGAGGAGAGAGAGCTTCTGTTCATTTCGTCATTAAGCGGCGCCGTCTGACTGATGAGGAATGGGAACAGATGCTGAGAAACTCGCCATCGGCTCGCGAAGAGCGACAGGTCATGTCCTATGGTTCTGGGATACTTGAGGAGTATCGTGATACTGTCCGTGAGGACTTGAGCCCCCCTTCTATGAATGTCCGCGGACTTATCCTAGTAGATGGAACGCAGTCACCATCAAAGACACGACAGGTCTTGTCCTCGTTCATCCTGTCGGTCTATAAGAAGATTCGTCAGGGCTTCTCGGAGCTCTCTGGCCAGACGACCGATGGCACAGTCAGGTTTCCAAGGTCCTTGTTCCGACTTGGTTCTCCTAGCAGTGGCACCAGACGGCTAGCTATTGTGACTCTCCCATTTGAAGCCCCAGCCGATGCATCATTCGACGAGCTCTTCCCACTCCCGGTTCCCCTCTCAGACGTATACATGTACCCTCCCTTTGGATATGGCATTGCCAACCAGAACCATGTCGTCCTCTATCTATCAGTCGCGACCCATGGGTCTCCAGGTGACAGCGCAGCTTTCATTGCCAGAAATCACCATGGGCTTGAATACGCTCGGGACCTCGCACACACATATGGCTGCAAGGGGATCGCGTGGCTTGACCTGGCTGGAGAATACACTAGCGAGATACACAGACCACTAGTCCTGCGACTGTGTTACCAGAGTGAAGAAGTCAACCGATTCTATGAGGAGGCTGAGTTCGTAGACTATTCCAGTGAGATTGATGCCATACTCTTCCAAGGTGAACCTGTACCATCGGTGGAAGCGCTCCGCCAGAAACTGGGGCTCTATGACATGGTCATAGTCAGCGGAATCGAGGCTGTCAGGTCGTTGGTGCAGCCGAACCTCCGCGGGATTGCCGACACCCTCGTCACCCATATCATGGCCGCCCTCTCAGCCACTGCGAAGTGTACACTCTGGTTCGACTCCCCGGCGCCTCTAGCAACGACATCAGAGCTATACAAACATCATCAGTTCCAACCTCTCCAGCATGCCTCGCCCCTGCTACCCCACATCGATGAGATAGTCCTGAACCTGCCCTACCCACCTCGCCCGGGTGGCAGTGAGGTCCCTCGCTATGACTATGTCCGGGGGATTGTTCAGGTTTCTCGGGACCAAGAGAAGGAAATCAGTGTGTGGACCGTCCCGGTCTTGCCTCTCGTTGGGTGGTCCAGACGCTTCAGGTCCTTGGACCTGAACAGGCAGGAGCAAACCGCCGCTCGACGATTGCTGAGAAGACCCAAGACAGAACTATGGTTGAGGAGGATGGGAATAGAGGAGTTCTCACGGCAGATGGCTGCCGAGCTCTTTCCGTTCTTGCGAGGACACATATCCGTTGAAGACTCGGACATCTCACGGAGAGAGAGAAGTGAGGTCAGCATCACAAGGACTGAGCTGAAGGAGAGTGGACGAGGCAAGGAGTATCTGGGCGTCATGTCCAGAGTGACATTTGATGAGGTCCTCTGCGACAAGGACTCACTGCAGCAGATAAAGGCCAAGAGAAAGTACTGGACGCCGAGGCTAGAGGTCAAGCCGATGATGACCGTGCCGCGCCCGCCCCCAGAGTCCGACTTCGTCTTTGGTAGCTTTCAGCGCAATGCCGTCGAAGCGGTCGAGGTCCAACGGCTTCAGGATGTTAGGAGAGTCCTTCTAGAGCGTGTCCCGGAATACAGTCCATTTCACAGGTTCTTTAGGGAGTTCGTCGAGATATTCGCAAGAGCGGCTAGGTCACCACAACAACAGGACCTGACGCAGGCCATCGTGGACTTCCTCAAGAACCACCACTTCACCAAGGACCTCTGGTACAGGAGCACCTGGTTGCGCAATAGCCTCGATAACTGGGACTTACCAGTAAACATGAGGACCGAGCTCGCTCAGTTGCAGGCCGAGGATGACGATCTCCTGCTGAGATATGGAAACTACTTCATCATACTCCTCGCACAGCTTGCGGAGTCACACAGCTACACACAGACCGAACTCAAGGACCTCTGGGACGATGTCCGCCCGTGGGTATCCATGCAGCTGGGAGCCATGAGAGCCAAGGCATCTCTACCGGAGTCGGCCTTCGACATGGACGCGCTCTACAGTCACCTCTCCGTCAGGACCAATTCATTTCAGGAGTCCATCCGGTCAGCGACTGTCCCACTCACGAACGTGAGATATGGGCTTTCTGTTGCCTTTGACAAGAAGAATCCCGGTGCGTATGACTGGTTCATCTTCGAGAGTGCCCCATATGACAGTGGGATCATCGCTGGGTGCATCAGGCTTGGCAAGAGGGATACTGGAAGATACCTGAGTGTGAACGCTGTGACACCACTAGACGAGCTCGGAAACCTTGCTGGCCACGCTCTTGCAGAGGGAACTGCCTCTCCGATAGTGATAGCTGACTATGCAGGACTGGACATCCTCTATCAGGGGATGGGAGGTGGACCGACGGCACCGAGAATCGACTATGGCGGCCTCAGATGGGAGCTGAGGGGTGCCGTTCACTTTGGGACTCGATATAGAGGAGCACCAGCACGGCTGCGATATCTCAAAATCGTGAGTCTAGGAATGGCCTACCCGCAGTTGCCCCCCGAACAAAAGCTCCCACAGCGAGGCCCATCTCTGGCAGAGAGGCTGTTCAACTATCTCGGGACCATTCAGGAGCAGGTGAGCGCTGTCGAGAGAGCCAAGTGCACCGTTGGAGGCAGTCCGGAGAGGGGATGGATAGGACTAAGGCCAGTCCAGATAGGGAGTTCAGATAAGGAAGTCAACATCCAATACCAGTCTGCAAGAGAGGCAGCGTCAGTCTTGCGATACCCCTATGACACTGGGCTCCCATACAAGGCCATGACCTGGGACCCGCTAGACGACATCACCTATGGGCACGGCGCAAGGGCTCTTGAAAGACAAGTCACTGCGGAGATCCTTCGAAACGGGAGAGAGGTGTGAGTGAAGGCCCTTGATGAAATCCAAGGTATATCTCCTCGAACCATTGAGATACTACATAGAGAGGGGATTCATACTCTCGAACAACTGGTCAGTACTTCACCTTCTGACATTGCCAAGAGGAGCGGACTGGATGTGGATTCCGTGAGGGCACTGGTCACTAGGGCTGAGGAGGTGCTGGGAAGGAAACAGTTTTTGTCGGGACTTGAGATTGAATCCAGACAGAGGCTCATTCAAAGGCTTAAGACAGGTCTTCCTCTCGTCGACCAGCATATTGGCGGAGGCTTTCCTGCGGGATCAATAGTCGAGGTTTCAGGCCCTCAATGGGGAGGCAAGTCCCTGATGTGCGTCCAGATCGGGGTGGCAAATGAATCCCTAGGAAGCGTGGTCTGGTATGACTTGGACGGGACGTTTGAGGAGGACACAGTGAGGGAAATCGCCTATCGGATGCAACTTGAGCCTGAATCGGTATTGGGAAACTTCCATGTGGGGCGATTCCCTATGGGATTGAGCACTGAGGCGTTTGTTGAAGACCTACTGAACTCGTTAGCCATGAGCGGTGTTGGTCTGATCGTGATTGACTCTGTTACACCTATTTTATCTCAACGAATGGTTTCCCCTCAATTGGCCAGAATGCTTCATCATACTGAAGTCACATTCCTGCCCACGTGTAGAGCGTCCCCCCAGGTGAGTGGCATAGCGGAACACGAAGTGCAGTCCAGAAGCGGTAGACAGATGGCGGACATGGTTGATTACCGAGTGACAATCGAGCCAATTGACACGTATAGAAGAAGGATGGTCGTTCGGGGGTTAACAACAGCAGAGATAGGGGAATGGACCACTTCTGTTGGGTACGGAGGTTTCTATCAGGACAACGATACGATGAAGTTACATGAGAGCCGAGTGCGTAAGTACGTGAAGGAGCTCAAGTGACAGAGGAATTCAGTCTCATACCCTCTGGCTTTCATTGGATGCTCAATGAATACGAGTAGATTCTGAAACTGGGAAACAGAGCATACTGTTCACTATCAAACCAAGTACCTCCGTAAATAAAGGAACGCAGTGCCTAGCATGGATAATATACATGATGTAGAATGTGTAGAAGATGATGACAACTAGAAGTGTTAGAGATTTCTCAAAGCCTTTTGCAGTTATGAAGGTCGGAATCAAGGACCACGAAGAGGAAGCGGAGCTTTGGAACTTGGACAAGGGATGCAAACCAACCTTTTGCCATATTATTGTTAGGGTTCGAGAGGAACTGAAAAGAGCAAAGCAAGAGGGTCTACCATTCTACCCCTTTGGTTTGACGCAAAAGACGTACTCAGTGCTAGAATCGATAGACAGCAACCATGAGCCAATTGAGATACTCTTTATTCCAGTGATAGATGAAAAAGAAGACTGGCGTTATGGATTTCCTCGTCCTAGAAGGATAAAGTGGGACTATGACTGTAGTCGATGCCAGACTCTCAGGACTAGAAGTGGGGGATTTACCATTCCCCGTTCGATAAGACTGTGGCGCTCGTACGAGCATCCAGAATTCCCATCTTTCCTTATAGACAAAATTCATACATACAAAGAGAGAGGACAGTATGTATTGGATTGCAGAGGAGCACCATGTAGAAATGTGAGCACAAGGACTCCGATCGAGAACTCAATTTCTGGGTCGGTCACTTTTGGCTTATTTGAAAATAGTAAAGAGGAGGTAGCAACCTGCAAGTTGTTGACGCTAGATGTTGTCGCCCGTGCCTTGCTTGTATCTCCTTTCATAGGCTATGCCATATGAATGTCTCCAGATATTCAGAAGGATTCTCACTGTTGATGGCCATGGAGTTGTTGCTCAAGCATATGATGGACGAGAAGCCGTGGAACTCTACTCCCAGATGGATGTAACGGCGGACATCGTCCTAATGGATCGATGTCGCCATTGCAGCTTCCTTCTGATGATTCTTGCTGCAAATCAGTTCTCCAGACTCAGGGCTCAAGCATGGTCTGAATCCGGTTTTTTCCTACCACTCCGTCCTTTAATAGAAGTGACGCAAAACCTGAAGGGCCTAGGTCGAAATCACTGGGATGCCTAAGCCTATGGTCAAGTATTCGTAACAAGTCCTCGGCCCTGAACATGATGACTGAATGGATATCAGTTTCGGACTTTATGTCGTCTATTGCCGGATCTCGGGGATCAGAAAAATCGCTGCTTACTATTACAAGGTATATCTTGCTCATGCCTCCCTTCTTCTTCAATTTCACAGACTCGTTCTTGATGTACTCGATGAATTTCCGGCTGTCTTCTGTCCCTATCGAATAGGCATCGCTGCGGGCCTTTGCATCTATAATCAGACCATATTGATAATCATGACTCTTTGCTATGATATCAGGAACTCTGCCATGTCCTTGCCCGAGTCTTTCAACATCAAATCCCAAGAGTTCGAAAAGAACCCCGAGGCGCGACTCAAATACTGTAGAGAGTGCTTGGCCTTCTGCTTGACAGACTGCCTCAATCGCAGGGTCGTTTCTAGCGAGTTGCGGGAAAATTGAAACCACAGGCGGAATGTAGCTTATAGGGAGTACGGTTTCGGGCTTCTGTTGGATAGAGGGGATATCCGCTTCTGGTTCTGCAGTGAGAAACGAAGACGGTCTTCCCTCGGAAATGGCCTCAGTCTGCGTCGAATAATAGGCATAGAATGCACGCCCTACCTCTTCAAAGTCAATTTCCGAATCTGAGTGTGTTTTGAATAGCTCGTAGATCTCGTTTGATATCTCGATAAACGACTGATAGTCGTTGGCAATATCGCTGGTCTTACGCCACAAACCCAGCATCTCAAATGCGTGCTCTACACGGGGATATTCAATTCGCCATTTGTCCTGATTCTGAATGTGCCAAAAATAGGTCAAGAAATAAGATACAGACGCTCGATTCGGAGCTTTTCGCCTGTCATCATATGTCTGTGCCACCTGCTCCACTGCATTCAGGAAAGTCTGCATTTTAGAAACAGCATCAGCTCTGTTTTCCGGTTCTGGGATAACCTCCTTCAGCAACTCATCGAGATTCCTTTGGAATTTATCCTTTGCAGATACAACCATATTGAAGAACATCTGCCCTTTCAGCCCTGCAAATCCCCACAACTTACTCGTACGCCCTCGACCCTTATTGCCACTATCAATTCTCTTCCTGAAGTCATCTAAATCAATTCTACCTGAGAGATACTCATTAATGATATGTTCAATTTGTGGAGCTATTTCTGTTGTTTTTCGATGCCATTCATCGAAGCTTATCCCTCCCGGCTCAGAAACATGGTTGCCAGCGTTATACCGTTTCCAGATTCTCAGACAAATCTCTTCTTGTTTGGCGTTCAACATTCCTGTTCACATCAGTGCCTTGCATAGTATTTCCTGCAATATTGATGTTTCTCCCATGTATCAGGCTTACCTCAATGGTACAAAGATTAACGCCTAAGTCAAGATAGAGGGCACCTACTGATTGACAGTAAAACCCATCAATCAATTCAATATCCTATCTTCAGATTTAGAAGGATAATAAAACCACGTCCAACTCGAGGTCATCTTAGACCTACTTACATTTACATGGCTTTGGCTTCAAAGTTCTCTTCTTAACTTCGGATATCAGCATATTCAGAAACTCTGCCGGAGAAACAATCCAATCCCGATTCATGATATAGTCAACTGTAAGAACTGGCGTGCGACAAGCCGCACGACAGGTTTTCGTCCTGGAATCTGAAGACTCACTCTCTAGGGCAAGTTCCCAGTCCGCTCTGATCTGAATCTTTAGTCGTTGGAAGAGGGAGTAAGGGCTGCTTTGATTACGGATAGTAGAACGATGGAAACTCGCGTCTTCTTTTCCTCGTAGAATGCAAGAATCTTGACTATTCGATGACTATGTAAACGGATGGCGCCTCCTGACACAAAGGAAAATTATCGTAGGGGAGTACATAAATAGTGAGGCGGCCTACGGTAACATGTCCCTCGTGATTTCAAACGAGGAATCGTTCTTGTCGCCCCTCTCAACCACGGTCTACCCGACTGTCAATCAGGTCAGGTCCGGTAAGGTACTGAAACCTGAGAATATCTATGTGAGTACTGTGCTGGCCTCATTACCGGGTCGTTCCAAGATGTTTCTCCGGACACTATGGGAGATTGACTATGTGACTGAGAGCCTTGTCTTTCTGGAGGGAATCCTAGATTTGGACCTCATAACAGAGCCTCTTCAAGCGCCGCCGGACTCGCATCTTCGGGCTGCCAGAGGAGTTGCCGCAGCAGTCTTTGGAAAGA
>CAYPUO010000087.1:0-8347 GCA_964413775.1 uncultured archaeon | reverse complement strand
ACCGTCGCCGTGCGCGCGTTGGCGACCTCGACCTCCCATCCGGCTGCGGCAAACCAGCCATCATTTGACTTGAACACGACCCTGAATGCATTTGCGTACCCATCATCAATGTCAGTTGTTTCCCATGACGTGCTCGTTGAACTTGTGACATCAAGGTCGCTATCGCTTCCGCATGGTGAAGCACTGTGCCCGCTCACACAGTCCCACTCATACCGGTATATGTAGAAATCGCCGATGCCATATGTCGTGCTTCTTGTTGTGTAGACCCTAGCAGCGATACCCTGTGGCTCTGATGGATTAGCGGTCCTCCATGTCAAGTCTATGTCCTGGACCTGCGGTGTGGGCGTTATGGACTGTGTGTGCCTGAACCTGAACTTGTACCACATACCATAGCTCATACCTGTTATTGTCACGGTTGAACTTCCGGTACCACCTCCACTAATTGTTGGTGTATGTGCACCTGATTCTTTGTCGTATGAGTAGTATGCCCAGTTGGAGTTTTTGGCGAACACAATCTTTCCATCATTAGCCGCTATTGGTGCACTGTTGCTATCAAGCTCAAATCCCGTGCTCGCGTCGGTCATAGGCATAAGCCAGTAAGTGTATGCATTCCCGAGTTCTGCTGTGAAATATCCGTTCTTGGCAACATCTGATTTCCTGTACTTTGTCTGTACATAGTCAAAGTATATTCCGACAATGGTTTCCCCACCAACAGAACTGCTTGACTTCACTTGTAGAGAACTTGTAGATGAGTCGTGAGTGATTGTCTTTATTTCTTCGTCGTTACCGAAATACCAGTTCGTTGTCCCGTCGTAGATATACAGCCCACCGTCTGTAGAGGTGGAAGTGGTATCGAACCTATTCCTGCGTACTCGTACCATCCGGTCAGTAATTGAAACACTTCCAAGAAAGCTCTCTACATTTGAGCTTGTCGCGGAAGACTGCTTAACCCACACATATGAATAGGCATAGTTATTAGCCATTGGGGATGGGTCTCCATTTGCTCCGGTTATGCCACCCCCCCCACCAGTATAGTATCTGTTCCCTGCAATGGAGAGCCAGAGCCATTCGCCACTCGATGCCGAAACGGACGGAGAAATGGTCCACTCAGATGAAGGCCTCCCGGTACCTGTGTAGTCTGTACCTGATGCAATCTGAGTACCAGGACTACCGCTGCTATCTCTGTACAGTACCCAGCAAATCTGTTTAGTACCGTATGTTGGGAAACCGGAATCTCTAGTAGTGTACAGGAATGATGAAATTCTGTTAATATTATTGAGCCCCGATGCACTAACTCTGAACTTAATCCAGACAGGATTTCCCCAAGTGGCCATTGCGTAGGAAGATGATGAGGTCCCCCATGCGATGCTTTGCCAAGCTTGGGTGTTCCACTTCTGGAAGTCCCACTTGGACCAGTCATATTGGATTGCGCCGCTGACAGAGAGATATCCACCGTTGGATGTAGACCATCCGTTTGAGTCATAGTAGGTGTAGTAGGGAGTGACTGTTGTAAGTGCTGTTGAGCCACCAGTGTAGTCTACATCAATGGCGTTGTTTGGAGTACTGCCCTGCCATACCATTGACATGATTATGATGCCACCCCAAGGCTCACCACCACCATCCTCGAAATCTTCCCATCCATACAGCGAGAGAAATGGCTTCACTACACGAATCCAGTCAAGGTGCGCTTCATTCTCCTCTGCAGTACCTCCGACAGTAATCTCGATCGTGCCTAAATCGTCACCAAGCTCTGAAATGTCATCTGTTACGACAGCCCAGTTGATGTTATCGTCAATGGTGAATGCACTTGATGTGCTGTTGACAGCTGTGATGTTTATGTTCGATGAGAAACCCACACGTTCCCTCCACTGGAAGATGCGGTAGGTTTGTGCATCGACCTTCTCGGTGAACTCCTGCCTTAGCCGAATCTCTTTTCCTTGCTCTGCACTAAGCGTGAGCATATCACCGTTACTGGATGCTACAGATAAGGCTGTGGTAAGACCAGTAACAACAAGTTGCCAATTTGCTATGCGGTAGATGTGGAGCTCATCAAAGAAAATGGATTTGTTTGCTACCTCCGTTGGCGAAGCCTCTGAAATCTCAAGAACCACCCCCTGTATAGTCCAGTCCTCATAGCCATGTCCATCATCGATAAGGTACTTGTAGATATTTCGTTCTTCGACAGTGTCCTCTGTAGGGGTCAGAGATACAACACTGACAAGTGAACTCACCGTACCACTGGTCATGTTGAGCTTAAGGATCACGGAAAGCATCCCATCACCAGATACACCGAAGCGCAGGAATGGGAACTCAAGAGGACTGATGTCAAGGAAGTTGAGTTCCATGACAATTGTCTCTGCTAGTGATGTTTCATTGGCATCCAGCGTAAAGTTGAGCTTTCCCATTTCATAGTTCCGTTGAGTCTTCTCCAATGCTTGCTTGGTTGTAAGCATCTGTCCAGTATTATCTACTATCCAGCTGGTTTCCGATTCAAATGTTTCTTTGAGAGCGTACTGCTCATCAAATGAGCCATCCCAGAAGGCGGCCGGCACGGACTCAGTGGTACCCTCCCAGTTGCTCAGGAGACCGCTCGGATCTATGTCATTGACCTCAACGATGAAGTTTGGATCAACCTCGACACCGCTGATGAGCTCGAACCTCTCCTTAAGTATTGGGATGAGAGCTATGCTGTCATTGGCGAGCGTATCGACTAAGATCTTGGACTCGGGGATTGTTGCAGTGACCTTCTCTGACAGCAAGCCCGTGACAGCAAATCCAGTACCATAGCTATAGAGTGCTGCAAACGTTGGTTTTCTGGTAACGTCTACACTGACCGAGCTGTTGAGCACTCCAAAGGAGTCAGAGTACTTCCCAGCAGGATAGGAGAGGACGAACATCATATCAAAGTCATTGGATGAGAGCGATAGGTCCACGATGCCGTCACCGAAGAAGATAGAGGTCATTGAAACCTCTGTATTAAGAATGTCCTGACTAAGGATGATGTAGTCGCTGGTCCAGTCCACAATCTCTGTTTCCGCGCGAGTGAGGGCCGTGGTCTGGTTCGTCGCAGCGATAGCACCATTGTCCCAGGCTAGTAATGAATTCCCAAGCGAAAGGGTCGTTGCACCGAAGGATGTCATGTAGCTGATGTCAACAGTGACACGGTCTGTCACGCTCTTCTCAATGGGCGACAGAACAATGTCTTTGATGTTGACGAATCGCGATAATCCATCGGAGAGAACTGCTATTGCGATGCCCTCCAGCATGAGATTGCTTGCAGCCAGTTCGAAAGTGCTGGTGCCGTTGTCAAGAAGCCTGTAGCTCTCATTACCCTGATCAGTACACAGTGTGATGTTAACCGAAGTCATGTTCATCTTTGATATGACTACATGTAGGTAGCTGTAGTCATTGAGAAAGACATGGATGTTATCGATATACACCTCCGCGACAGATGGACTTGACGTACTGACGCCCAAACCATCATTGAAGGCCGTACTCACGGTGCCGGTATCTGTTGTAGGTATATCAGTCTTGAAGGTGAGGGCAATGTCAGCAGCATGCGAGATGGATAGCCAGTCCACGGTCCAGTTCAGAGGGACCGTGCCAACCTGTGACACCACAGCGAGCACAACCGATCCGATAGTGGTCAGTTTGATGGACGCACTATCAATGATTGGACTCTCACTACTCGATAGTGGAATTGTCTGGGCGTTCCCAGTCATGTCCGGACCTGAATATAGGATAGCCTCAAGCTCAATATTGCTCATGGTGCTGATGTTGGTATGGTGCATGACATCAAGCACGAAACCTGCATCATGTATCGTACCTGTGTTTATGTAAATGGCATCAATGTCTTCACTAGTACCATCATGCCTATGGGTAAGGACCATCTCACTGTCAGAAACGGTGAGTGCGTCACCAGCCTCATTTTCAAGGGGGGTCAACATCTCGTCACTATAGAAGCTCTCGATGAACTCATTGTATTCACTCTGGACCGACGGCACATCAGACGTACTCATCCAGAATAGTCTGAAGAATGAACCCCTGCCCGTTGCCTGTGCTACGAATGTGATGTTGTCATAAAGCCCTGCTGGAATAGCCAGTATCGTAATACCATCGGTCAAACTGCCAAGTGAAATACTCGAATTCAGACTGAGGGTACAGTTGAACACAGATGCTGAAACAATGAGGTACTCATAGTTCTGCATGTCCGCATCAAGGCTTACCGAGAAAACCCCATTTCCAAGTGTCTGAGACCCGTTAACCAGCAGACTTCCCCCATCAGACCAGTCAAGAGTTGCATTGACAGAGATGAGCTGTTCCTCGGAGGAGAAGGAATTGGCATATGCACCATCATACTTGAAGTCACTGTCAGCTGAAGCTGCGTCAGGCACATTCTCGGTAATATTGGGCACACCGACATTGACAAGAAGTCCTTCAAAGTCTGTATTGGCTGTGGTGTCATACTTGTCTGTTGTGAGCCTATCTGTATACGTAAAGAGGTCGTACAGATTGACCTTGATGCCAGTTAGGATGTAGTTCAGCTTATCTAGAGTTAGGAGGTCAGCATCACTATCGGTTCGATTCATGTCAAGGAGCGTGAACATTCCCCCACCGACACGCACTGACGCCTCGCCTAACCCACCTGTGCTGTCCTTGGAATAGATTCTGTAGCACGGGGCTCGCGAGAGGTCAACAGCATAAGACACGCGGGAGGGGTATAGGTCAAACATGCTCATCATGGATATGCTCTCACGTCCGAGCTCCGATGCCGAAACGAGCATATCCTTACCTGTTACCGCATAGACCCCAGCACCGATGAGAGGCATACCATTGAATCGTGCTTCTATGGACATGAAGTCGGACAGTCGCTCCCGACGTTCGTAGGCGAAGATATTATTGAGATCTAGGATTCGAATATCCTGGTTACCGCTGTTCAAAGTCGAGTCTACTAATCGAATGTTATGCACTCCCTTGAGTGACGGAGTTCGTACTGTCATATAGCATAGAAAGTCTGCATCAAGGGTTTCATCACTCTGTCCGAAGTTCCCGATGTACTGCACGAACATTCGAGCATCCTCATCGGCGCTGTAGAAGACCTTGGACTGGAACTTCGTTCCTGAAATGCGGAGCCTATCAAGAGAGAACCGGACAAAAATGGTCTTGCCATCGAGGGTGATATCAAAGGACTGGAACTGCTTGTTATTCTCGATGTCCGCAAGCGAAACGGCGAATGCGTAGGTCATGCTTCCATCAGTGTCAGGTTTGTTACCTGAGAGCTGTATCCAGTCACTGTTTCCATCGAGAGTCATGGTGTAGCTCACATTGGTTGAACTACCACTTTGGTATGTATATGCTGTACCCTGTTCTACACCGGTTGCCTTTCCACTGTACGATAGCTCAGCCATGCGCTCGGCGCTCGCCACAGACTGCTCAGTGGAGTAGAGGTAGTCGTAAGTGCTCACGATTTGGCCCTGCACGTTGACATACTTGAATGGTTCGCATCCAGCTGATACAATCTGGTTGCCGTCTATCAGCCATTCGTTCAGGATATTTGTGCCCGTATTACTAACGCCAAAGAGGGCTGAGGGGACTGTATCAGTTGCCATTACAATAACACCCGGCTTCTTCGTATATATGATGTTTATCAGGTCTTCATCATCAATGTGTGAAACAGACTTTTGTTGTGATATGTCAAGACCTATCTCAATCAGGTCATAGGGGAGATTGTCACCATAGACGTAGACTTCTGGATCATTCGCATCATCTGGAATCTCGCTATAGATGAGAGTCTGGCTGCTCTCGTAGACATGGTACTTGACCTGTGTACTGTTATCTGTGGTATTGAAATTCGTAACGCCAATCCAAGTTACAGGTAGCCTGTCTTCAGGATATGAGGCAAAGTACGTATCAAGGAAGTTCTCACCATCACCAATCAACAGGTCAACTGAGTCATCAATAGCAGTTTCATATCTGATCCCGGTCTTCTGCCAGCCAATGACTGATGCTTTCTTAGCATCATGAAGTGCAAGGTACAGAACATTCTCCAAATTCGCTGCGTCCGAGAGGTGGAGCGTTCCAGCATGTGACTGTTGGGTGCGCCCCAGTTCATATCGTGCTGAAAACCATATCTTCCCGCTGGCTGATTGAACAGGAATATCAACGGTTAGAACACTGCCTGCACTCACTTTAATCGAGTGCTCCAGAGGCACATTGATGATGCCTTCCTTGATCAGCCGTGTGGTGCCACTTACCATCTCACTAGCATCGTGTACCTGTACCACAAAGTTGCTCACGCCATTGTAGATGTTATCCAGCTGGTCCACATAGACTTGCACGGAATCTATCTCCATATCACTATCGATAATGACATCTTGCGATATTGGAAACTTACCAAAGTCCAGAAATCTGGTCACAGCAAACTTGTCACCTATGGTGTACCAATCACTCTCTGTTGCACCAACATATCTCCATTCTGCCATGTCGTAGGGCGGGTACGCCCAATCATCCGCTAATTGAAACTCAGGTATCATTTTCATGGCCACAGCCGAGAGAGCCGCATGTATCGTTTCATCGTTGAAATTCGAGTTTATCAGCTCTGATAGCCAGTTTACAGTATAGCTCTGTATACTGTCATATATGCCGGCATCGACAAATGGTTCCATTGTTACCGGTATGTCCGGCAATCCACTCACTGGCACATTCACTTTGAGGCTTTCAAGCCAATTGAATACTGCCATCATATTGTCAAAGTCTATATCTGTGGATAGCGGACCTGGATCTACTCCGAACATCTTTTTCAGGAATGCTGCATCTTGGGAGCTTAAATCAGAAACTACAGTATTCCAATCAATGTGATCGACATCAAAAAACTCTGGTGTCAACAATCCTTGCTCAATGACGGATCCGAGCTTTGCTTTTACTTGCGGATGAAGCACACCAGTCTTGTCGTGTGGAGAGTTCTTGATTATGTCACCGAGTTGCTTGATAAAAGCCATCTCAGCACTCGGTTGGCCGTCAGTTCTGGTCGGGCTCCCTTTCAGAGACATGTACACAGAAAGACTGCCGTCACCTTCGACAACCCCCCTGAAATCAGCATGCAGTCCATTCCATATTTCAATTGCTGAGTCTGAGCATACATCGTCTCCTTCGACACTTTCTACTGTCGACATTTTCCCATTTATCGTAGCCGGTATGAACCCTCTATCTGTCTTTAAAATGGCGATTTCGTCAGGAACCAATCCCTCCAGTCCTGGTTCGTTGTGGCCAGCAACTCTCATGCTGCCCTTGACACCGCCGCTGACAACTATAGCTTCAACATGATATCCAGACCTGCTGAGATAGTCTACGAGGAATGCTTCAGGCGTATTCATTGCAAGTCCATACGCGCCGTACGTGGGTGGGTCGAAAACTGACCCTGCAACAATGCCCCACACCCGTCTAACGTACTCAGCATCGTCAATGCTTCTGCTCTTCAGGAGAACATTGTTCACCCTATCTGGGTTTCGCTTGATAGATTCCGGATTGAGCATAGTTGGGGTCATATCGCCTGTAATCGGCGCAGAGGCATCAACACCGAAGTGCTCTTTCAGCATCTTACCAAAGTCCGCGTTTTCTTTTGAGCTCAGCTTGACAGCACCATCTTTGATAACGCCGTTCTCATCCGTATTTGGTTCAAACGTGATTGCAAATCCAAAGTCCAGAGGCCGTATTTCCTGAGCATCTATGGCCCTTCCGTTAGCATATACCACCAACCCCCCAACCCCTTCACCTTTAATCGCCTCAATTCTTATTTTCTCGCCAGAATGGCGGGCAATCTCCCTTAACATTTCATCATATTGTCCAGAAAAGGAGCCAACAAGCCATTCTCTGATATGTGGTCCCCCTCCAGAAGCAAGGAATAGTGCTTCAGAAATCACCTGGCAAGCATCAAATGGTCTATCACCCATTTTGATTATTGCACTGTACTCTCTTAGTTTTATATCAAGAGCAGCGTCAGTCGCGTAGGTCAACCCGACCATCTCTCGTTCGTAAGAGTTTATACCCCAAAAATCCATTTTACTCAGAGGGTCATTGCTATCATACCCCCACACTGCGTATGCCTTCACGGCTTCAGTTATTCTCGCCTTATAGTTTTCGCGTGGGTCTGGATGCGTTTCCAGCTCAGATAGTCTTCTTACTACGCTTGCACTGGACTGCGCAAGTCCATCATCTTTCATGTCGATTGCAAATGCGTCCTTAAGCGTCTTGGCGTCAGTGTCACGGCCAATGATTACAAGGTCTACACGATCTGGTTTCGCAAGGGTTTCTGCAGCTCGGAGCTCTGCCCGAGCACGCATAGCTGTGA
>CAYPUO010000086.1:0-8365 GCA_964413775.1 uncultured archaeon | reverse complement strand
AGGGGTAGCTCGAAAATGGGAAGGTATGTACGGATTGGCCGATTGTAGTCCTTGCATGATCAATGAGCTTGTATCAGGAATCATGCTACAAGGATATGTCCCTATTGTCACAGAAAGCGAATTCACCGGTATTAGTGGAGAGTGTGGCAATTATACAGTTACTGCAGTCAATAATCCCCGCTTTGTGAACTTGTCTCGCTGTACAATGTGTGGGGAGTGCATATTTGCCTGTCCTGAACTGAAACTCAACGATTTCGAGTTCGGTATCGGGCAACATCGGGTGATCCATATGCCCTACCCATTTGCCTATCCTCATAAACCGGTCATAGAGATGGATGACATTGACTACTGCTTGTCCTGTCGTGACTGCATGGAGGCGTGTTCGTCCCATGCAATAGACCTCGATCAAGAGTCACAGACTACACAGTTCACTGTTGGCGGCATTATCTTAGCCATTGGTGCCGAGCTCAGTGATCCTGAAGAACTTGGCACAACTCTTCCCGTGTCGTACGAACCGTACAACGATGTCATATCATCATACGAATTCGAACGTGTGTGTGCTCCTGACGGACCTACGAAAGGCAAGTTGCTTCGCATATCAGATGGGACGCCAGCAAAGTCTGTCGTCGTTCTTCAATGCGCTTCCCCCCAGAAGACCTGTTCAGGCTATTGCTGTAGCGTTGCACAAAAGTATCTAGATATTGCCAGCGAGACTGACGATGGAGTTTCTGTTACAGTACTCTATGATCGAGCCCTTATGCCCAGTACGCCAAGAGTGCCCATTCCTGACAACCCGAATGTGCATATCTGTAGTATTCAAGGCACAAAGAAGGCTGGCCGCTATCATGTAATAGAAACAGACACTGGGGTCTACAAGGCGGACCTTATAGTACTCAGCATGGGGATGCATTCCAATAAGGATGTCATAAAACTGCAAGCCGATATTGGCTTCAATCTGAGCCACGACGAATACATTGTCCCGAAGAGCCTTCCTACCGGCATCTGGGCGTGTGGCTCTGCTACAGGACCCAAAGCATACCCAGAGCTAGTAAGAGAAGCGCAACTGACAGCTCTGGAAGATCTCATCTTACTCTACCAAGAGAGACATGAAAGTTCAGAGACGACCGCAGTCACAGTTCCGGAGAGCTGCAGTCTCTGCGGGCTATGTATCGAAGCTTGTCCACATCATGCTATATCAATTGTTGAGGATCTTATTCGAATTGACCCCTTCAAGTGCAAAGGCTGCAGCATCTGCGCATCTGTTTGCCCTACCCGTGGTATTGTCGATTCCGTTGTACACGATGAAATACCAGCAGCACTCTCCGCTCTCTCAAAATGGAAGAAGTCCCCTAAGGTCCTTGTCCTAAGCTGTGAGGCTTGTGGCTACACTGCAGTGGATAATGCTGGAGTGCGTCGGTATGAGTATGACCCGGGAGCACTTGTGGTCTCTGTACCATGCATAGGTTGCATAGATGCAGACCTTATCACATCCTCACTGCGGAATGGGTTTGATGGAGTGCTATTAGTTGGCGGCTATGAGGGCACTTGTCGGCATCTCAACGGAATGGAGCTGGCAAGAAAACGGGTCGACTCTCTACACGATCTTCTAGGCAGCGAAATAGCGGATAAGGTACGTCTGGTGAGAGTTTCAGCAATGGAGGGACATAAGATAGCAAACCTGATCAACCAATTCGTTGCAGATATTGGAGGGACACCTGAAGCATGACTCGGATTGGGTTTGTCCAGCTCAACTCCTGCGGAGGCTGTTTCTTTTCGCTGCTTGCAAATCCTGTTTTCCCAGATGTTGTGAAGTCTGCAGACATCTGCTACTTCCCGCTTGTTTCCGACCAGAACAATCTCGAAGCAGCTGATACTGTAGTGGTTGAAGGCTGTGTTACAAATGAAAGCGAAGAGAAACTCATCCGCCATCTCTACACGGCAGGTGCAAAGATAATACCTCTTGGAACGTGCGCAACCCTTGGTGGGATAATGAGTCAGTCAAAACGCATGCAGTCAAACCCTGTGGGAAAGTATGTCGATGTAGATACCCACCTACCAGGATGTCCCCCACCACAGAGCCTGATCGGAGCTCTTCTGCTCTCTTTGGTCCACGGGACGGAATTCGTGCTTCCCAAAAAGAGCGTCTGCGCGGAGTGTGCTTACACAATGGACCAGGACTTTTCCAACGAGATTACACACATCAATCCTACTAGTCCTCCGAGGAGCTGCTTCATCCGAGAAGGAGTCCTGTGTCTTGGTCCCGCGACGATGGGCGGTTGTGGGGCAAAGTGTGTGCGAGCAGGTTCTCCCTGTGATGGGTGCTTTGGTTCGTTAGAACGAAGCATGCCTGCAGCGCTTGCTAACCTCTTCTCAGTCCTGAAGATTAGTCCCGCCCTCCGAGGACAGGCTGCTCTTGCTGTCCGATATCAAAAACCAACTCTGAGAGACAGAAAATGAAGCTCCAAATATCACAACCTCTCACTCGTGTCCCCGGAGGAAGTGAATTGCTGATTCATTACAAGACCAAGCGAAAGATGGACATAAAATATCACATGCCTCCCTCTAGAGATTTCCTGTCTATTCTCTCAGACCAGAATGTTGCAGACTTGCCGAGATTGGTTCCACGTATCTGCGGAACTTGTTCTGTCTCACATAGGATTGCTGCTGTGAAAGCCATTGAGATGGCTGACGATGTAACTGTGCCATCGCTCGCAGAACTACTTAGAGAACTTGCTATAATGGGAGAGCTGATTCGATCACATGCATATAGCGTGTTTTTCTGCACCTTTCCGGACTTGCTCAGTCTTTCTGAAACCATATCTGGACATGACCTGTTTGGAAAGAGTGAGACGCAACAACGTCTTCTATCTCAGGGTTCTTCTCTCCTTATGCGATCTCAGGAGATGGTTGAGAAGGTAACGGGATGTGCAAGCCTGGGGACCACAATTGCTCCAGGTGGGGTTCTGCGAAATATGACCTCCGAAGAGTCTCACAGCATACGTGAGTCCCTCCATCTCGGACTTTCGGGCATAGAATGGGCCAAGAATCTGTACAAATCGCTACTGAGTGAAGTGAGTGATGACATAGTGTTCTTTGAGCTCGAATCGCCATCCTACATCAGTTGTTTTGATACTGAAAGGAATCGTTTCTCAGGCACAGGGACTGTCTCAGTCATCAGCTCAGATGGAGATGTTGGGTCGTTTCCAGCATCGGAATATTTTGATAATCTCGCGTCCCGATCCAACTCTCAATCACCAACCGGTTCGGTGTATGAACTCAAAGAGAATTCTGACGGTCCACTCCTAGCAGGTCCGAGTGCAAGGCTCGCTTCACTTCAGTACCTATCTGGCCAATCAAACCATTCTGCAAAGGGAATTTCAAACATATTCTATGGCGGTCTTCTTAGACTAGACGAGATGGAGTTCTGTACAATTAGAGCTCTCTCTCTTCTAGATGGCGAGTGGACACCGGATGGCGATTTACTTGCTCCTTGGGAGCCAAGAGAGGGAGTAGGAAGTGGGTGCGTTGAGTCCGCTAGAGGTGTGTTGCTCTATCGAGTGGAAATTGGTATGCAAGGACTGGTGAAAGACATCGACATCTGCACACCAACTGAACTCAATGCAGGTGTCATGGCTGAAGCTCTGAAAAAGGTGACCACGGAGTGCAACAAACTTGGATGGTCAAAGGAACGAACAATCGACTATGCAAAGATGGTAGTCCGCTGTTTTGATCCATGCGTTCCTTGCGCAACACATAGTAAGAGAAGACGACACTCAAGCAGGACGTAATCTTCGTTTTTGAAGGTGAGTTGTCACGTATGACAAGACTTCTTGTCATATTCATCGGGGATTTCAGCTTTCATAGTCTTTTAGTAACTAACTCTCGGGACCTATTAACAAGAAGGTCTTGAAAAATTGAAAACACTTGAACTTGCACCTTTGAAAGGGAAGAAACTTCACCTCCTATTAGTAAAGAAAGCTTACAACGAACCATGGTCGGTGACTTCTTCTCCCATGACTAAATCTGAACCTAGAATTGGTATTCTCCAACGCCCGTCAATGGCCTTCTGCGATATGGTTAGGCTATTGGCTGAGAGAGAGAAACCAGATTTTGCTACTGACGAGTTAGGAATGCGCTCGCCCAAGGAGTTTGCGGAAAAGAATCCACTCGTGGAAACCTTCGCAGACCTCAAAGTCCCCTTTAGGGCTGTTGAGATGGACGAGTTCGCCCGCTCTTATCTATCCAGTAGTCTAGAACAGAAGATGGACAAGAGAAACGAAATTGTCGACGCATTAGAAGCTCTCTCCAAGAAGAAAGCTAGCTCGAAGGCAAATCAGCAGATTGAGCAATTAACAGCCTATGGGCAGTACATAGAGGATCAATTTGAGGATGAACTCCAAGATATCGAGTTTGGGATTCGAGAGAGCTGGATTGCCATGGGTATTCTCAAAGAAGCAGACGCCATCGATAAGAAGAAGATCAGTGGGATACATCTTTGCAGCCCACAGCACTTCCAAGGTCTGATGAGTCTTCTTGAAATGGTCGATGTTGATGTTACACCTGTCACCTACAAGAGCGAAGTGAAAGGCACTGAAGGTGAAACAGTTGAAGGTATCACTGGACTCACCGGCGTTTCCTCTGTGGGGATGATACCTGTCGTGAAGCATCCCAAGGATAAGATGCAAAGCATCCTATTTTTTCTAGAGGAACAGGCATACGCTAGTCCCTTTGATGTCTGCGTTGCGTATGACGCTGGCTTCGATGTCGTAGTACCATATCCCAATGTATCATCAGAGAATGCTACCACTCTTGTCCAAGATGCTATCTTCTCCAGAGGGACAAAAGGCGTGAAGAGGACGTGCTTCTTCATCGGAGGGCGCGACGTAGAAAAAGCCCGAGTGATAGCAAAGAGCGTGAAGGGTGCCATGGTCAAACCCTTTGTCACATCTGTGGTAGTTGACCCTCATGGAGCGTTCACTACATCAGCTGCATTAGTAGCAAAAGCAGAAGACTCGCTCCCAGCCATGGGCTTAGACTCGCTTGCCAAGGCAAAAGTACTCGTAGTTGCTGGTACTGGACCCGTAGGCCAAAGCGTTGCAGCATTGTGCGCAGCCGCAGGGGCAGAGACAACAATTACCTCAAGGACTGCTGAACATGCAGAGGATGTTGCGAAGCGCCTTTCAACAGATAGCTACAGCATCAGGGGTATCCAGGCCTCAACACCTGAGGAGATCCAAGCCGCATTGGAGGAGGCAACTCTGGTCTTTGTAACAGGACCCCCAGGAGTTGAACTAGTGACCAAGGATCATTTGGAAAGTGTTTCGAACAATCAGATACTACTTGACGCAAACGCCGTACCCCCATCCGGTATTGCAGGGCTCAAGGCAACTGATGACCTGAGAGAACTGGTGTCAGGCAAGCTCGGTATCGGACCATTGGCCATCGGAGACTTGAAACTCAAGGTCCAAAGAGATATGCTTAGAGACGCGCGTGAGAAGGGCAAAGGCATCTATGATGATGGTTCAGCCCTCGAAGTCGCCCGTACTATCTTGAACGAGTTACATGTCACAGGCAAGGTACCTATACCTACACCACTCACGAAGTCCAATTAGGGCAGAGGCAATACGTAGGCTGAGGTTGCGATGTTGGATGGGACACGTGCAATCGGAAAAGCCGCTATAGTCCGCGGCCTTCTGCACGTTCCCTCTTCTTTTCCTTGTCTGATTAAGACCACTTGAATGGGCTCATTCATGCATCCTGACGGATACTGTTTGATTTTGGTCATGACTACTCAGAGTCCATGACGCTCTCAATAGCATGCAGTGCTTCATCTACCTTATTCTGTGAAAGAATCTCTCTAATGGCATCAAGTTCTCTTTGGTTCCTTATTATGACTCCAATCCTGTTCATGGGAGTTCCACTCTCGCCAATCGGGTTGATCTCAACAGCTAGGTAGGCAGGCTCACTCTTATACTGCGGTATCTTTCTGATGAAAACTCCAGTGTCATCAACCCGTAGCCGTTCAAATTTCCTCCCATGCCTGAGCATATCTCTCAGTGATGCCTCCACCTAGATCACCTCTCCTTGTATTTCGATTTACTTGACTTGTATGCTGAGATTATAACGATGTCCTCACCACGTCGAACGAAGAAGACCCTCAGAGTCCTTCTATCGATATCAGTAGTTGAAACATTATGCCCAAGTCTATCGACGGCCCAGTGTGCATCTGCCTGAACAGCTTTGACTATATCTTCATGCGAAATGTTTCGTTGTTTCATCCTTTCGAGGGCATGTCTAGTGAAAATAATCAAGCAGTAGCAACCTCAGAAACCAGTTCTTCATCCCCAAGTTTTACTAATCTATTGAGGTCTAGGTTTTTCTTGGAGAAAGCAAGGACCTCAATCCCACATATCTCTCCTTTTACATCATAATCAATGATGACTCCCTCGGACATCTCTACGCTCTCAGCCACCTTTTCTCCTTTGAGCTTGAAATAGACAGAGTCTGCCACTTTATCATAATCAACTCGCATGATGGATTAGCCTTCTGCTCTTTTCTCGTGATGACTGATATTACACTCATATGCAAATGTGCTTTCCTATTGTATTCGCAATACCGTTGTAGAAAAAGGGGATTTGGCCTTTCGCATTCTATTATTATGATGGAGTACCTGCGGCTCTCACTTGTCTTTCTGGATGAATTCCAATGTAAGACGTGAAAGTTCCTCTCCTTTATCCTCTTGAAGAAAATGGCCTGCTCCCTTTATTGTGACATGTTCTTGATTCTTTGCTCCAGGTATCATCTTCTGGAAGTACTTGTCGTTACCCTTGGTGATTGGGTCCCGGTCACTGAAGGCCGTTAGGAACGGCTTCGTCCATTTTGTCAGGACGTCCTCCCAGACCCTTCGGTTCTTTGAAAGCTCAGAGGGGACTAGGTACGGAAATATCCGTGCTCCGGCTTTGAACGACTCGTCTGGGAAAGGTGCCTCATATGCCCTGATGACCTCGGGAGGCAAGACTGTTGTAGTTGCACTCTGTATGACATCACCAATTGGCAACTCTGGGACTGTCTTAGAATACGCCACCCATGTCATTAGGTTTGTATGCTTGCTCATCTGCTCTTGCGTCACTTTTCCCATTCGTCGTATCCGCAGCTTGAACAGTGGGTACCCGATGACAGCTCTGATTCGCTTAGCACTTGGAAGGCCCGTATTAGCAGCTATAATCCTTGAGAACCGGTCTGGGTCCTCTCCAACCACTCGCAGA
This sequence comes from uncultured archaeon, assembly GCA_964413775.1. Classification (GTDB taxonomy): domain Archaea; phylum Asgardarchaeota; class Thorarchaeia; order Thorarchaeales; family Thorarchaeaceae; genus MP5-2226. The sequence goes on along the minus strand of CAYPUO010000086.1, from coordinate 1,100 downwards.
CCGACGAGGCCGCCCCAGTCCTGACAGAACAGGGTAATATCCCTCAGGTTCAGTTTCCTCACAAGCTCGAGAATTACTTCAACATGTCGTGTGTGTGAATAGTCCTTGGTGCGTGCAGGTTTGTCAGACTTTCCAAAGCCCATCAAGTCAGGAGCAATGGCTCGGTACCCCTCCTCCACCAAGGGAGGGATCATCTTTCGATAGAGATAGCTCCACGATGGTTCTCCATGCATCAAGAGGATGGGCGGACCCTCTCTCGGGCCCTCGTCGACATAGTGGATACGCAGTCCATTAGTTGTCATGTAGTTTGCTTGGAAGTCATAGTCTGGGAGGTTCTCAAATCGAGAGTCGGGAGTCCGAAGGATACCTTCTGCTGACATAATCTTACGTGGTACACCTCCTGAGATGAATCTTTGGAAGTTAGAACTCGATTAGAGATTTCTGTCGAAGAAGTCGACCAGATATCTCATCCTACGTGTTTCTTGTTCTATATCCATCGAACCATGTCCCTCATCTGCAAGACGAACAAACTCGAAGTCCTCTCCTTCCTTCTTTCCGAGTTCAAGAAGGCGGTCACGAAAGACCTCCGTCTGCTCAATCGGGCATCGTGGGTCGTTCTCAGCATGGATCATTTGCAGCCTTGCCGTCATATTCTCAACGAAATTGATTGCGCTTCGGTCCTCCCATAGACCAATCACCTCAGGATTATCTGGCTTTCCCATCTGTTCCTCGAAATAGTATGAGAGAGCTGGGAAGGTTTCCTTACACTTTTCGTACAGCCGTTTCAGAGATGAGATACCCATATACGCGGAAGCTGCTTTCCAGAGGTCCGGTCTCTTTGTCACTGCCATGTACGTCATATACCCACCATAACTGCCTCCGGTCACACCTATTCGGTCCGGATTAACATAATCAAGACTGCGAAGATAGTATACTCCGGCTTCAATGTCATCAAGGTCCTTCCCACCCCAGTCGTTCAGACAAGCATCCCTGAACCCCACACCATAACCAGTAGAACCTCTCACATTCGGAAGCAGGACTACGTATCCCTTGCTGGTGAAGATTTGAGCAAAGTCATAGAAGACCCGGTAATATTGCCC
>CAYPUO010000085.1:0-8433 GCA_964413775.1 uncultured archaeon | reverse complement strand
ACACATGATAAGTGATGGTCTATCATCCTTCTTTGCTGTTTCAATGGCCTTATCCACCGCCTCCAATTCGTTGCCATCTTGAACTCTAACAACGTGCCATCCCAGAGCCTCGTATTTTGCCTCTGTGTCTTCCGTGAAGGTAATAGCAGTGCTTCCATCAATGGATATCTTATTGTCATCATAGAGCAATATCAGCTTCCCCAACATCAGATGACCTGCAAGTGAAGCAGCCTCTGATGAAATGCCCTCCATCAGGTCTCCATCTGTAACAATTGCATAGGTGTGATGGTCTATTATGTCAAACTCCGGTCGGTTGTAGGCGGCTGCAAGATGGGTTTCTGCAATGGCCATTCCAATACAATTGCCCATTCCCTGGCCCAACGGACCTGTGGTCACCTCGACCCCTGGGGTGTATCTGTATTCAGGATGTCCGGGCGTCTTACTCTGCCACTGGCGGAATCGCTTGATTTCAGCTAACGGCAAATCGTATCCTGTCAAATGAAGGAGTGAGTACAGCAGCATCGATCCGTGGCCTCCTGATAGCACAAATCTGTCTCGATTCGGCCACAGGGGGTCATGCGGATTAAACCTCAAGTGGCGCATCCAGAGAACATAGGCCATTGCGGCTGCTCCCATTGGCATTCCGGGATGGCCTGATTTTGCATCTTCTACAGCATCGGCCGACAAGAAACGAATAGTATTGATTGCTCTGTTATCAAGTGAGGGCGAGGGCGTCATTGGGGGTCGATATCTCCACTGGGATTGGTTGAATCCACTAGTTTAGGCAATAAAAATGAAATCTTACTCTCTTTTGGTTGTTGCGCTTTTTATGTTGTGCTTGTCAAGAAGAATGGTGCGTTGTGAGTATATCGGACTAGCTCATAGAACGTCAAGGACTGAGTAGTATTAATGCCCACCTATAGATAGAATCGCACTAGCTGCCGTTCGCCCGGTTCTTTCTCGCCCAGAACACTACGAGGCCAGGGAAAAGATCAAGTGCCCCGCAATCTGGAAAGACCGCCTCAAGTACTTCGCCTATGTCTTCGCCATCTGCTATCCCGAGGTCTGGGAACAATTGCATTGCAGTCACTCTCAAGAACTCACCCAAATCGGGCTGTTCAGGTCTGTCGAAGTAAACAAAGGGTGCGAGGATTCTCACAATACCCCCTTCTTTGAGCACGCGTTTGAATTCCAGAACAGAGTTGTGTAGGTCTTCACGACTCGGAATACCACTGACCCAGATTTGTGAGTATCTTTCATTTGGCGCGGGAATGTCTGAAAGGCCTCCTTTCAGAGCCCTGTGTCGTATCCCAAGACTTGTAAGGATTGTGGAGTCCCCAAGAACATCTATTGAGTTGGACCCGTTTCCGGTTAGGAGGTATTGAATAGTATTGATGTCTATCTCCCTGACTCTTGGCACTGCAGCGAATAACACTCTGCCATCTGGAGCTTTAATCTCCTCATCCAGCTTCTGATGCATATTGCCCGTAATGGAGTGTCTGTATGCATCATAGAAGTGCATTATTACTCCAATTGAATCCTTTAACAGCTCTCGAAGTCTATTCTCGCCACGTGCCCCTAGTCTATATACACGCCTGTCAGGTCCATGCGGTCCAGGCTGGATTGCGCTCTGCAATAGTCCCTCGGCCTCCATCGTATGCAGCCAGCGGTATAGGGTTGTAAGACGAAGATTGGAAGCGTGGTCATCTAGAGAACGGAGTATGTCATACCCATGGCACGGGCCCGTATCCAATACAAGTAGGATTTGGTTTCTAATCCATTCTCTGCTTTCTCTCAAGAGCTATAGGTCACCGAAAGAATCTTGAAATCATATGCTAAAAGCGGTGCGTTCTGCGTAATTGGGCAGTGCCACCAGCTATATCCATTTTCACGTATAGCTTACTGGGTATTTGTCCTTAATAGCATCTAGAACTCAATCTATGACAATGGGGATTTTCTAGAGAATCTTCCTTCTCTATCTCTAATTGGAGTGGGCGCAAGCCCCTCCAATATCCTTCTCCCAAAATCTAGCAGTCACATTAGAGAACAATATCCGTCACCTGCAAGGGAAACAGAGTACATTCTTGCTTGTCTGTTACACGTCCGCCACGCTAGTCCCTGATGGATATCTCTCCATGAACTCTTCTCTCAGGATATCCATTGCAACTTCATCTTGGAACTTGCCCATAGAATACATGTGTCTTCTGAATATGCCAACTCTCTTGAAACCTGCCTTCTCATATGTCCGGAGTGCCCTAGCGTTGTGAGCAATAGCATAGAGATAAATGTTGTTTAGACCCAGTATGTGGAATCCTATCCAGAGCATAGTCATGACGGCATCCGTCCCGTAGCCCCTGTCCCGTCCATCTGGATTCCATATCGAGATCCCCAGTTCTGCATGCCGATGTTGTCGAGAAATATCGAAGAGACTTGTTGTTCCTAGAAACTCATGTGTGCTCTTGTCCTCTATTACAAGAACTATCCTCCCATCTCTCCAAGGGTCTGCAGTGACTGCTCCTTCTAGCCACTTCTCTTCGGTCAATCTTGAATTTGGTATGAGACTCCCCAGATATCTCCTTGTCTCGATATTATTGATGTATTTCATTAGAATATCCAAGTCATCCATTTCGAGAGCTCTCAGGTGTACAAGTCTGCCATAGTACATAGTGTCTTTTGGCTTCTCGATTGTTCATAACTCTCTCGGTCTTCTTTGCTCTAATTGGCAATTTGTCGAAGAGAAACTTGGTAATTGTCGTTATCCTTTTATCTCACGGAATTCTATACCTGAACTAACTTCGGTATATGGAGTGTTGGAGAAATGTTACAATTTGACTATGCTCTGTTGTTGGGAAGTCTAGGAACTATTTTCATTCTGCTGCTTATTGTTGGAATCATCATCAATGCACTGTTCTTGGGAATAGCACTAGGCGTTGTCCATGGAGAAAACAGGGAGCTTGGCACAACTGTTGTGACTGCTCTACTGTGTGGTCTAGTAGGTTGGATTCCGTGTATTGGGTGTATCCTTTCTTGGTACTTCATCAAGACTCGCCACGAACTTGGTTGGGGCGGAGCAATTGGTGCTTGGATACTTACCGGCATTATAGAATTCCTCGTTGTCTTTGCGATTATCTTCTTCTTCTTCGCAAGCTACTTGGCTATTCTCGGACTATGAAACACTGAATATACTTTAGGAATAGATTAAGGATGAGCGTGGGCAGTGATGAAGAAACCCCTGGGGATGGATCACAGAAACCTTGCGAAGAGGTCTTGCTGGATCCGAATCGTGGTGGGCTTGCCTTCAATTGGCATGCAATTTCCCGCAATCCGATAGGGTTTCTACGGGCATCTGGCCCATTCCTCACTGCCCATCATCCATTCTGCTCGGAATATGAAGGACATGTCTTTACGTTCCGTCGTAGGAAGTGGTGTATTGGCTGTTTCTTCAATTCCCTCTCTTTTTTTTCTACCTTCGCTCTGATGATTGTCTTATGGTTTCTAAACCCAGTACTCTTTGATAGGGCTGCGTTGTTCTACACGGGCGTTTTTGGAATCATCCTGTCATTCTTGCTCAGTCTTTCTGGGCTCACAAAGAGGAAGGCGCTCAAAGCAATTTCAAAGCTGATTCTCGGAGCATCATTTTCCTTCATCGTGATATTCATTCTAATTGCCGGCGGCGATATTTTCTTCCAATTTGAATTGAAGGTACTGCTGATTCTGCTCTTCTATTTCCCAGTTATCAGTGTTCTCAGCGTGAAGCAGATGCTTGAGATGCAGAAGGGATGTGAGTCCTGCGACTACAAAATGAGATGGAGTCGGTGTCCAGGATTTGCAGGGATAGTGTGCGACTTGGTGAATCAGGGTTTCATAGCCCCTAAGCCAAAAGAGGACGAATGAGCAATTCTGCTTGTTTCGATATACTAATCACTTTCAGCTTTAGTATTCAATAATGGTCCTATGACACCCAGTAAGACAGTGTTCAAGAAACCAGTAGCAAGAGTGCGGACTGAGAGTATCAGGTTTCCTCGTATTTGTCCTGTCTGTGGCGCTGAAGCGACTAGAACTGCCACAATCTCCATTGCACTGGGTGCCAACAAGTATCTGCGTCCTGAATGGGCGCCTTCATTCCTCCCATATACCCGAAGAACCCGTGGAATCAAGCCGCCTGAAGTCAAGAGATTGGTTCCTTTTGTCTGTGAGGACCACTTTGGTTCTGATGAGGGTGATACGAACTATAAGGTGCTGTGTCTGATAGCAAATGCTGTCTTGGCAGTTGCTTTTGTACTATCTCTGTTCTTCACTGGAAATCATCTGTGGAACGGTTTGTCAGTCGATCCAGTTCCATTACTGGTCATGTCTGTTTTTCCGATATCACTGCTCATCACCAAAGCTGCTTTCAGAGGTGGCCCGCTTGCTTCCTCAGTCAAGATTATTGGTTTCGATTCTGGATTTCAAAACATCTGGCTCCAGTTCTCAAGGCAAGACTATCTCGATGCATTTATGGAGGAGAATGCAATGAACGCCGAACTGGTCAAATGGATAGTCAAGTCCTGAGAACCTGTGGGAACCCGCTGTCTAGTAACCAGCAGCGCCTACCATTCTTCTTTTGCTGTGAGCATATGGAAACAGCTGGACTTGTTTCTCCTAAAAATAATCTGAGTGGATACTTGCCACGTCTTGCAGCAAGACCCATGTTCTGCCCTGATTTGTCTATACCTTGAGCTCCTTCTCACTCTTCCACATGCCGTGGATATTGCAGAATGAGGTTGCCATGAGCGTCCCTGACTTCTTTGTCTTGAAGGCAAAGATTGCAACTGGCTCGGAGCACATATTGCTCGTATCTGCACCTTGTGCTGTTGCCCCGTGATGGTCAAATGAGCAATATCCTACTTCAATAGGGAATTTCTCTCCCTCTGGCCAGAAGAAAAGGTCTGCCCACTTTATATGATGAGCTGTTGTGTTAGGATGCGGTATCTCTTTCCCGACCGTCACAAGTATGTGATAGAGTCCGTCCGTTTTCTTTTCAACCTCTATCGCTGGGACATGCTTCTCGTTTTTCCAGTCTGCAGTTTGAATCCAACTTTTTGACATTATTCCCAAATCCATATCATTCTCTATAGACAAAACACTCTGTCTATGGTATGCCCTTGCATACCGAGTGTTAAAACATCTTCGTCATGACTAAACGCCAGTGTTATATGCAAACGCATTCTGCCCAGCACATCAATGAACATGTAGATGTGATACGCATGGAGAAAATACCTGACGAGGTTGTTGCCCTTGAAGAGAGTGCAGGGCCGAATGGGATAAGCAGGACCCTCTATATCGCATTACTAGCAATGTTCTGTGCTCTTACAACAGTCGCAACTATCGTCTTTATTATTCCCATTCCATCGACTTTCGGATATTTCAACATGGGTGATGCCATGGTTATGTTATCAGGAATTCTGCTCGGACCGGTTGGAGGCTTTCTAGCAGGTGGGTTCGGTTCAGCAATGGGTGATATGGCCCTAGGGTATTTTGCATTTGCTCCTTTTACCTTTCTCATCAAGGGGGGAGAAGGGCTCGTTGTTGGAATGATTAGCCGCTACTCAGAGAATGCAAGGAAATTGCGTCCTTGGGATATCCTTGGAGTTATTCTTGGGGCAATCATTATGCTATCGGGCTACTATATTGCTGAGGTTGTGTTTCTCGGCATTCCTCCTCCAGCAGCCCTGCTTGAGCTACTAGCGTTTAACAGCTTTCAAGTAATAGGTGGCGGAATTGTCTCTCTTCTCATAGGACCGTCGCTCCGTGGTTTTCTAAGCGACTACAGGAGTAGGACAAGTTAGGGTTTCATTACGAATGGTATGGCCTCTCAACGGCAACGGCCAGAATCAGAATCTCTTTTAGGAATGCGTATACGGTAGAGTCTAGTGCCTTTCCGACCAGACTGGCTTGTATGGAAGTTGCAGAAATGACTCGGCGAGAAAAACTCAGAATCAATGTCGACCGTTTGAACGAGATAAATGATTTCCTGTTGAGTGAAGACAATCCACTCGTAATAGGTCTCTTTGAGGTCATTGACAGATATGGTGGTGTCCAGGAAATCAATCGTCAGGCCAATGAAGCAAGGAAGCTTGAGAACTTGATGGCTCAATTGGAAAGGAAGTCATCGTCATATGTAAAGGATCTCCAGTGGCTTGAGGAACAACGAGATAATGATGCATTCATCAGCATCTCAGACTATCGCAGAAAGATTCTCGGTGACAAAATGAATACCACATCGTTTGACGATTCGTTTGCTGTCACTCTTGAAATAAGCGCCGCTCAGTATTTTCCTTGGATTATTACCCAGGCAAGACACGCTATCGAGAGACAGGACGTAATGCCAGGTCGCTTTATCCGAGTACGCAATATGAAGGAGCAGACAGATGATAACGATGTGGTCGCCTTTGCTGCCGCTATGCAGATTGTAGGCGCATCCTATGTTGAAACGCTAGATACCAAGGGTACCTATCCGAATGCTGAAGGTGCTCCCACAAACATCCACCTAGGAGGTCCCGAAACAATTACCGGGTATTTTGGTGGTGTTGGAATGCCCAACGAATTCCCCTTGAAATGGGCAGACGAATACCTCCATTACTATACGACCTATGGTGTCAAGCAGGTGCTGAATATCAATCCTGGGAGTGTGCTTGTAGGGTATATGATGCACAAGCTGGGAATAGACATGGAGTTCAAGATCTCGGTCTTTATGGGTAATGATAATCCATATGCATGTCTTTGGACTCTACTTACTGCAGAGCTGTTTAGTCGTGATGATGGCACGTCACCATTGATTGGCTTCAATCTCTCGAATAGCGTCAATAATGAAACCATAGAGCTTGCTGCATACATTCGTGGAGAATTTGGCTTTGAAGATGTGGTCCGTATCGAGCACCATATAACTGAAACATACAAGAGCATTGTCCGACAGCCGTATGACAGAACAGAAGAGCTCATGGAACTGGCAGACCATGTAAAGAATATTAGTGCCAAGCATGAGGGTGGACTTCCTCAACTCGATAAGACGAGAGAGCATCCGAGTGATATATTGGACTATTTCCGGGCGAAGAGTGAGATTGAAGCGAGTGGCGACATGCAACATCTCTTGCGGAATTACCTCGATAAACACGATGCTCTGAATCACACGGCTGAAGAACTCACCAAGAGAGGTCTTACCTTTATAGCCGCTAGCAAACTCCACAAGAAGTAGTGTAATCATGTTCTGGAGAGAGGATTCACTCTCTCTCCAGTAAATGAATCTGATTCAGACGTAATTAGTTGTCTGGCTGAAATATATCATCGTACAGGCGTTCGAGGATTTCTTTATGACGCTGCTCTTCCTTTGCCAGAGTTTCAAATACAGTTCTGTGATTGGCAACTCCAGTTAATTCCGAGAGACTCTTGTAGAAGGCATTTGATCCCTCTTCTCGCTTAATAGCCACAACAAGGATTTCCTGTGGGCTGGAGTCTGCCTTAAGCGGAATATCAATGAGATACTTGCTGAGGCCTGCCTGTTCCACTTCAGCAACAGTTGTGCATGTAAATGTAGTACACACATCAGCCTTGAGAGCTGCCATGAGCTTCTCCTTATGTCCCATCTCTTGTTTTGCAAGTTCCTTCAGCAGCTTTCCAGATGATTTGAGCGTGGCCTCCTCCGCGGCGCTCGAATAGAATTCGTATGCTTCCTCCTCCCTCTTAATAGCAAGGGAGATTAATTCTTCAAAGGATTGTTGGACAGACATTGCGATAACCGTGCAAGTGCAATATTTAGTTTTATTTAAGCGTGCTGATTAGACATTGGAGTACTCCCGTTTTGTGTCTGAAATAGATATATTGAAAAGAAATCAAAAGAAGCGTGCTTGCCTACTACTTGGTCCAAATCCAAGCACCATCGGTCCGTATGCACGTTCTATGTCTTCTTCTTGGGCACAATCTCCTTCATTCCAGTGGGCAAGTATTTGTGAAGCGCCTTTGGTATGCGCACACTGCCATCTTCCTGCTGGAAGTTTTCTAAGATTGCAACCATTGCCCGCGGATTTGCCATCATCGTGCTGTTCAGAGTATGGAGATAGTCCTTTTCGGTCCCGCCCTTCTTGAGTCTATACTTGATATTCAGACGAGTCGCCTGATTCGCAGTGCAGTTGCTACAGGAGCCCCTCTCCATGTATGTTTCCTGTACTGGCATCCAGGTTTCCAGGTCGTATTTCTTGGCCGCAACGATGCCAATATCACCTGTACAGACATTCACGATACGATACGGAATTTCAAGAGCTTGGAAGTATTCCTCGATATTCGAGATCAGATCTTCGTGAATCTTCCACGATTCGTCTGGATGGCTGAAGACAAACTGCTCTATTTTATTGAACTGGTGGACTCGAAATATGCCCTTCGTATCCTTGACGTGAGTTC
>CAYPUO010000084.1:0-8454 GCA_964413775.1 uncultured archaeon | reverse complement strand
TCATTATGTTGAATGCAGATACGGGGGAACAGTATATACACAAAGTGCCTTCGACTCCGCAGTATCAGGAACAGGCAGTGCTGAAAGGCCTCAACGAGATATTAGATAGTTATGGGATTGAACCTCAGCAGGTCAGTTCTATTGTGCATGGAACGACTGTTGCGACGAACGCTATGTTGCAAAGAACAGGGGCTAGGGTATGCCTGATAACATCAGAGGGTTTTGAAGATGTCATAGAAATCGGGAGGCAAAACCGGTCAGATATCTACAATGTGTTTGCTGAGAGACCCAAGCCTCTTGTCGCACGTTCCGATAGGATTGGAGTTAAGGAAAGACTTGACTGGCAGGGAAAACCCATCGAACCACTGACAAGCGAGGAAATCTCCAGAGCGACCAATGTATTAGACAAGCTTGAGCCAGAAGCCATCGCAATATCACTCCTTTTTTCGTACAAGAACCCGGTCCATGAGAAACGAATCATGCAGGCAATCTCTGGCTCCACTCCATGCTACGCTGTTGCATCCTCTGATGTCCTCCCCGAATTCCGAGAATATGAACGCACCTCAACCACCGTATTGGAAGCATATCTCGAGCCGCTGGTCCTCGAATATCTAGCGAAACTTGACGCTTCGATTTCAAGTGTGTGCCCGAAGGCCAGATTGAACGTGATGCAGTCCAACGGAGGCACTAGCCTGTGTTCTCGGCTGAGTGGGAGGGCAATGGCCCTCGCTATCTCGGGTCGTGCAGGGGGCGGCACTGGGGGCGGGCACGTTGCACAAAGGGCAGGGGTCTCAAAGGCACTCACGCTAGATATGGGAGGCACCAGTTGTGACATCAGTGCAGTGGCAGATAGCATAGTTGTTAGGCCTGACAATGAAGTTGCAGGACTTCCTCTGAGGTTCCCTTCAGTTGACGTGAAGACTATCGGAGCTGGAGGTGGAAGCAAGGCCTGGATTGACGATGCTGGGGTGCTTCATGTTGGTCCGCAGAGCGCCGGGGCAAACCCCGGGCCTGCGGCATACGGCTTCGGAGGACAGACCGCAACAGTAACGGACGCAACCCTCCTCCTTGGAAGACTCAATCCAGACTTCTTTGTCGGTGGTGAGATTAAACTCCGACCCAACCTTGCAGAAAAGGCAATACAGGAGTTAGCAGATAGACTGGCGCTCTCAACCGAAGAAACAGCGGCTGGAATAATCAGAATCTCAACATCAAACATGGTACAAGCAATTAGGGAAGTCACCATCGAACGTGGCAGGGACCCGAGAAGCTTTGTGCTTGTGGCCTTTGGGGGAGCAGGGCCTACTCAGGGAGTGGACATAGCTCGCAGTCTGGGCATAGACTCAATCCTCATTCCGAGATTTCCTGGAATTACCTCGGCATTTGGTCTGCTATGTGCTGATCTGCGGGTTGACCTGATGAAATCAATTGTTCTTGCAGCAGAAAGCAGAAACATAGATCTGTTCCAAAGTGTGTCTGACGAGCTCGTCGAAGAAGCCAAGACAAGACTACTAGAGCAGGGGGCAAATGACACAGACATAGAAGTCAAGAAACAAGTCGACATGCGATATAAAGGCCAATCGCATGAGTTGTCCGTAGACCTGAATATTGCTTCTACAGACATCCTTTCACAATCTATGCAGGACTTCGAGGCCAAACACCGCATGGAGTATGGATACAATCTGCCGGACGGAGAAATGGAATGGGTGACGGTCAGGGTGACAGCAACAGCCCCACAGCCAGGTAAGACTCCCTCAGTCGAACGGGTGTCAAGCAGACCGGTAGAAGTATCTCAAAGAGAAGTCGTTTTGGCGGATGGCTCACGGACTGCAGCAGAAGTCTTTCGAAGAGAGAGCATACCTGATGGAGCGAAGATTCGCGGACCTGCAGTAATAGAGCAACTGGATACCACAATATGGATTGCTCCCGGGTGGTATGCTCTGATAGATCCCAGTGGAGTGCTTTGGTTACGGAGGGAAAAACATGATTGACGACCCCATTTCGTTTGAAGTGATCAAGAATGCACTCATCTCTAGTACACGCGAAATGAGCCAGTCATTGCAGCGCACTGCATTCAGCCCAAACATCAAGGAGCGTAGAGACTGTAGTTGTGCCATGTTTGATACTAAAGGGAGGTTAGTTGCACAGTCAAAGGACATCCCAGTGCACTTGGGAGCTATGCCACTATCGGTGAAAGCGTGCATAGAGCGGCTAGGGAACAAGCTGTCTGAAGACAGAATGGCATTACTGAATGACCCCTATTCGGGGGGCTCCCATCTTCCAGACCTGACTTTGGTGGCACCGGTCTATGTGACTGGAGAACATGTTGGTTTTGTAGCCAACCGAGCACACCATGCTGACGTCGGCGGGTTAACTCCTGGCTCCATGCCAGGACTCTCTCTAAACGTGCACGAAGAGGGAATTGTCATCCCGCCAAGAATTGTTGTAGATCAAGGTGCCTTGGACAAGGCATCTGTTGAAGATTTGCTTGAAGCTACCCGCACACCCAGTGAACGTCTAGGGGACCTCACCGCACAGATTGCTGCGAATAATGTAGGCATAAGGCGACTCATATCCACAATCAGAGAGCACTCTCTCGAGAGAGTAATGAAGAACTTCGAGGAGATGAGGTCGTACTCACAGACCATGATGCTCTCCGCACTGTCAGAATTTGCTGGTCAGGAAGCTGCATTTACCGACTACATGGATAGTGATGGAGCGGGGTCATTTCACATACCAATTTCAGTAATGGTTGATATATCCGAAGACGGAGCAAATGTTTCTTTCGAAGGAACATCACCACAGGTGGAGGGCAACATTAACTGCCCAATCGCATCATCGCTCTCGTCGGTATATTACACATTTGTTTCAGTATTTGGACGGGGGATTCCGACAAACGAAGGCTGCTGGTGCGTCCTCAATGTTAGCATCCCAGAAGGTTCACTCCTTAATCCTAGATATCCTGCACCGGTGTCCGCAGGAAACGTGGAAACTTCACAGAGAATTGTAGATGTAGTTCTTGGTGCGTTGTCTGTCGTCATCCCTGAACGAATTCCTGCAGCAAGTCAGGGAACCATGAATAATCTCACTATCGGTGGAGTCGATCCGCGTACGAATCAACCGTTCTCATTCTATGAAACAATTGGAGGTGGGTCGGGTGCTGGCAAGAAATCTAATGGCCAAAGCGGCATTCATACACATATGACTAACACCCTCAACACACCTGTAGAGGCGTTGGAGATTGCATATCCTTTGAGAGTACTCAGTTATTCTCTAAGGCGGGGCAGTGGGGGAAAAGGGACTTCTAATGGAGGGGATGGCATTGTGAGAGCAATACAGCTCCTTGGAGACGACTTTGTCTTCTCTATCCAGTCGGAAAGAAGAACTACGCCGCCTTGGGGTCTCAATAGTGGCCAGCCTGCAAAGCAGGGTAGGAATACTCTCATCTATGATGAGAAAAAGTATGTCCTGCAACCAAAAGCGACTGTCAAGGCACTGCGGGGTGCGGTTGTCAAAATAGAAACCCCCGGTGGAGGAGGATGGGGGCTTCCATCTGTCTAGTACTACACCTTGAGAGCAACATTGCCGTTTACGGCATTGATTCTCAAGACTTTGCGCTTATTGCCGGCGGAAGCTGTGACATAGTACGTTGGGACATAGAATCCGCTTAGCACCTTGAAGGATAGTGTGTGTTCAACAATACGCTTGGCGTCCTTTGGTGCCTTTGATGCATCACGTGAAATCGCTTTGACAACTTTTTCAATAGAATTGAATTTGCCAGAAGATACCTTTGCCTTGGCTAGCCATGCGCCAGTAGCGGTTGACTTTCCTGGACCCTTCAGAAGAGTTTCCAATGTTTTGGCTGGAAAGCCCGTGGTCCCATCAAGGATATGAGATGCTGTATTCTTGGTTTCATACATCTCAACTATATCAACAAAGATGGCTTTTCCTGGAACATCTTTTCCCTTCTTGGGCATGACAACCTCTTTGCCAACGAATGCGCCCGTAAGCTGGTCGTAGACACCTATTTCCTGCTTGCGAATACTGAGGTACTTCATTTCGACCTCAGCGTCATAGATGCAGTAGAAGTCATGCTTTAGCGACGGCTTCCCAATCTTGATTGTTTCCTTTGGGGCCTCCAATACCTCTGCTGCGGTGTCTGCAGCTAGATTCTTGGCCTTTTCAGGAGCCACCTTCTGTTTGAAATAGTACAACTTCTTCTTCTTGTCATTGATCTCTAGCTTGGCACTTGCGCCAGTAAGCTTGAATAGGGTAGGCGAGAGAGCCCGTTTTGCGCTTGATTTCTTCTTCTTTGCCATATGAAACCCCTTCGGTATGAAATGAAGATTCCCCTTATTTCATCTTTGGCGGCATGCAGACCATTCTACTTGTGAGCGAAGGCGACTCTAATCTTGTCAGCCTTATCAAATATCCTCGCAAATCCCACCCTCTCAAACTGGAGAAATGTGCCCACAGGAAGGTCAGCGATTCCTGGTTCAGCAAAGCCAGTAGCAGTTGAACCATCGATTTGAACTAAGTCAATAGGAATGCTATTGCTCTTGGGAACCCAATGCACTATTCTCCCGCCTGCCTGGCGAACCTCGTCGACATCAATGCTATGAAACTCAACAACTGGGTTCTTGCCCTTCTTGAGTTTGAAATTTGCAAGGTCCTTCATACGAAAGAGGACTGCATCATTCATTTTCTCATAGTCATGTTTTGAAATTCCTAGCAGAAAGGGAGTGGCCTCTGACCCAAGCGGAATCTCTCGAAGGCCACGTTCAGGAAAATCAGGATGCACAGGTGCATAGGCAATAGTAAGGTCACTTGGGAAGCTTGTTGGTTTCACCCACACTGGGTGCTCAACAAAGAACAGACGTGGCGCGTCCGCATCTCGAAGTTTCCTGTTCTCCGAATAGATGGATTTCATTGAAATTGAGATATCTACAATGCTGAGACCTAAGTCCAGCATTGCCTTCCTAATCGCCTCTGGATGAATCCCACGCCTTTGCAGGGACTGCAAACTCCAAGTCCTAGGATCATCCCATCCCGAATAGACCCCACTAATGACTTCCCTTCTGGACTTGCTCTTGCTGAGCTTGGCGTCTTCAAACTTTAGGCGACCGTAGTAAATCAACTCTGGATTCTTCCAGCCATAGAGATTCCAAATGAACTTCTCAATCTTGCCTTCCTTCACAAGGTCCTTGCCTCTAATTATATGCGAGACACCGAGTTCATGGTCATCGACCCCCCAAGAGAATTCTAATAGAGGCCAGACCCTGTACTTGGTACCAACCCGTGGATGTTCGGTTTCAGAGATTCGAAGCATGACATGATCCCGCATGGCTGGATCCGGGTCATCCATACCAGTCTTTAGCCGCACAGCAGCCGACTTCTCGGCATAAGTTCCATCAAGCATCTTTTCCCAACGAGCAATATTCTCTTCCGGCGAAAGGGAACGACACGCACACGGAATGCCTTTGGCCTTGTGCTCCTTACGCCAGACGTTCGAGTCGCAGTCGCAGACATAGGCATGACCTTTGTTAATCAAATCAACTGCATAGTGATAGAATATGTCCAGCCTGTCCGATTTGTATACCGTTTCCTGATAATCAACGCCCAGATACTCGAGACCTTCTGGTATCAAGTCAAAAGCATCAGTTTCGACCTGTTTTTCATCGGAGCCAATCGTGTCATCAAATACGAGAATCAGCTTGCCGTTATATCGCTTCACAAAATAGTCGTTCAGAATTACCATTCGTGCGTTTCCAATATGCAGCGGTCCTGACGGAAAGGGGGCCAGTCGCATCACAACCTTGTCCCAATTACTCAGATTGGGTAGGTCTGGCATCTCCTTCTCTTTCGATGCTTCTGACTCATCCCTTTGCAGGGCATTTGGGTCCAGCTTCAGCAACTGAGACCTCTGCTCGTCAGGGCTCAGACCGGATACTTCTGAAACCAATGCATCGACAAGCCCCTTGACCTCACTTGCCCTCGATCGTAAGTCGGCTCTCACACCCATTATAGCACCCATAACAGACTTCGTGTTTGGTTTTCCATCGTACTTCAGCGCATTCTCAAGAACCATCTTTCGTACGAAGGTTTCAAGTTCCAACATGTGACACCACTTATGGCATCGAACCTATTGATCTTCATTTAACATTGATGGATAATACGTGGTTTCTGTCGAGTTACACGGTATTGGGGCACACACGGAGACGCTTATTTGGGAAATTGAAGAAATTCCTATGTCCAAGTTCAATTCAGGTGTGCAACTGTGTCGGAGATGAAGTGTTGCAAGATTTGCGGAGCATTCCTTACATGTGAAAATAAGGGCGAGTGCTGTCCAGAGTGTCAATATTTCGATGAAACCGACAATATCTGCCTTGCGCCTGAGAAGCTCAAGAAAACCAAGAAGGCAAAGCCAGTCAAGAAACCTGATGAAGTCGACCCTGAAACGTTCCTGTTCGAAGATGATGAAGAGGAGGAGGATGCTGACATTGACGAAGAGGACGACTTCGATGATGATGAAGATTTCGACGACGAAGATGACTTCGGGATGGAATGGGATTAATCCCACCTATGAGCTCTTGGAGTTAACCAGAGGGCTGGAGAAGGACGGACGCCCTATCAACCAGTAGACGAGATGGCTCATTAGGAATTGCTGCAGAGCATCTGCTACTCCCGCTGTTCTTGGTGCTTTAATCCAGGAAACCAGTATTGTGTGCTGCGAGAGAAACTCTGCTGCAGTTTTGCCACACCCTTTTCAACAAGCAGGTCTAGTGCATTCCGTACACGTTCCTCAGTCCAGTCAAGGTCCAGAACAGCTTCTTCAATCGTTATTTTGCCCTCATGCTGAGAAGCAAGGGCAATAACACGCTGAGGATCATCTGTTAGCGAAACTGGAATAAACTTCACCAGTTTGGCTCCGTTTTCTAGACTAGTGGTTCCTTCAAGAAGACCCTCTTTCGACATCTCGCGCAGAAGTTCTTCGAGTGAATCGGACGAAATCTCCCATCCAAGTTCATCCATCCTCAGAAGGAGCTCTGACAGGAGCATTATTCCGCCTTCTTCCTTTGACTCTTCGGCAATCCTGAGTATGTCACGCCGCATTCGCTCTTCTCGCTCATCTCTGCGCAGAAGACGCTTCACCATTCCACGCTGATTCTTTGCCCGAGCAATCCAGCTCTCTGGTTCTAGACCCAGATTACTGAGCAATTCGACCAAGACGTTTCTGTATGCCGGGATCTGTAACAGCGTGTCACCATGCTTTTCGAATGCTTCGCCAAGTCTGGCTCTGATGAGTTTAAGACGCTCCGCTCGCTCCACAAGCAGATTTAGCTCTTGATCTAATCTCTCTTCATGGGATAGCTCCGATAGGACTATTGGAACAACGATGTCGCCGGACGTCGAGAGAGTGAAGTCGAATGTCTTTCTGTGGAATCCTTTTGCCTCAACCACGCCCTCATAGTTGCTCAAAGGAAGAGCCACTTCGATACGTCCTGAAGATTTCGATTTCAAGTGTATCGCTCCAATTTCGAGGCTTGCACCTTCAACAGCATTTCCTTCATCATCTACAATATTCAAGACAACATTACAGACATCATGGCCCTCGCTGTGGTCAATAGCTGGGGAAACATACTTCAACTTCTGTACAGGAATTTGAGAGATGTACTCCTTAAGTTCCTGTACTTCAGATTGCTTGGCGTATCCGTCTGCCATCAGCAGCTCCGCACCCTCGAGTATCATGGAACGAGATCTGTCCAAAGAGAAGAGATTTCGTTCCTGTGATGCGTCCCTCAACACCTTTCTAAGAGTGATGTCACGATTTGCCCGTTCGGAAAGAATCTGGACTAATACCTTGGCAATTGAAGCCGAATCTAGAAATGGATATACGAAATCGCGTCGCATACCAACTTTCTCATTATATTCTCCTGTCTGTTGAGGTGGAACGATCTCAATACGCATCTGCCCTTTCTTTGATAGCCCTGCGATTAGCAGAGGTACGAGAAAATACTCATCAGCCCCAGAGGTTTCTGAGGGCGGCCGGTTCGCCACAATTGATTCATATTCTCGCTTGATTTTCTCAATCTCGAGCCAGACAGCCTTGATTGTGTTTCTGAGCTGGTCCTGCGCATTTGATAGTGTTGTGGTTTCAAGTGAAACCTGCTCTTCGAGACGCTTTTTCTTTTCCTGATCTCTATCAAACGCGGCCTTGCGGGATTTCAGCTGCGATTGAATGCCCTCCAAACGCTTTTTCGTTTCTTGAGTGGATTCCCTTGCTGAAAGCTGCTCGGCCCTGGACTCAAGGTATTCTATCTCTCCTTCTAGAGTCTTCAGTCGCTCGCGCAAGCGGTCTATCTTATTGGCGGAAGAACTCACACTCTTGCGAGATAGTTCTCTGACACGGGTGTCCATCAAGTCATCAAACCGTTTTACAGTATCACGCAATGC
>CAYPUO010000083.1:0-8505 GCA_964413775.1 uncultured archaeon | reverse complement strand
TCATTATACAAACTACCTTTGGTCACTGTAAGAATGTGCAATATCGTGGTAAGATAACGTATATACATATTCAAGATATCTTGATTTGTTTTCATTATCAACTCATCAGAGAATATCGGCTGCCGACGGGGCTGCGACCATCTTGCTTGTCCTCTCTTAGGACAGGGTGCTCAGACTTGAAACGGGGCTGTGCAATCGTATGGTTGCCGTCGAGGGACTTACCCTCCCTCACGCTGTTGAGCACCCTTTTTCTCTTGCAGTTGCTAATCTCCTTGAGTGGACACTTGGTCTAGTGCTTTTCTTGATTTTGCCAAGAAAATCGTTGAGGATAAAGGCAAGTAGGTTTCACAAAACCTTTTGATATCAATGTATTAGTGGCTTGTCACAGAACTGGGAATATTAGCACCTAGCTAATTCATTGATTTCGATAACTGTGCCATCATGGGTTTGTACTTTCTGAATCTTCTCAATTATGATTCGATTTTCGCTTTCGTTGAACCGAAAGACAACAGGGCACCCTTGAGATAACCCCATCTTCTTCGCCATTTCCGCTGGAATATTGAGTGCAAGACTTGCGCCATGCGTTGCAATATTCCTAATCTCAATCGTTTCCACTACTTCCGGCATGACTCTAATTCTCTACGAAAGCTATATAGTAAGTGATTTGGTAGCTATAATATAATATACTGTTGCATATATATTATAATCTACATACACGTCAGGTGTAGATACAATGGCAAAACAAGACTCCAAGCGAACTAGGAAGTTCAAAGACATAGCGCGGGGGATAACTCGAGCCCATGACACTGCCAGCAAGGCCAAAAAGGTTGTTACGAACCCTCCTGGTTATGCTATGGACAAAGCGTTTCAACATATCCGAAAATACGGAGACAGTCCAAGGCGGCGTGGCCCTATCCGTGATCGAACTCAGCATTATAATTCGCGGACTCAAAGATTCATCAAGCGTGACACAAAGACGGGCAAGATTATCGGAAGCAAGAAAAGAACTCCGTACAAGAACGTGCGTCTGGAATAATCCTACGCTTTCTAATAGACTGCTCTCTATTGCCAAATCATAATGCCGCCTGTAGCCGTCAAGAAAGCCTGCTTGATGGTCCTATTTGTCATTTCAGATTATTGATTCTCAGAGGGAAAAAGGTGCCCCGACTCTTCTTCGTTATTGTGGTAAGTCCAATACTCGATCTTCTCAATGTTCCACGAATTGTAGTCGTTTCTTGCACGTAGTTCACTCAGAATGCTGTCACCTGCTGGCATCTTGATCTTCTCAATGGAAACGAGAGCGACCTGAGCGTTCTCAGACCTAATCTCGACCTTCAGATTAGACCAATTATGTTGGTACTTTTGGGGTCCAGTAGTATAGTTGGACAATACTAGGAGCCCAAATTGCGAGCCTCCGACTTCTGGATTCCCTAAGTACTTTCTAATAGAAGCAAGCTTTTCATTGTACTTGCGGACGGTGGTTTCAACTTCCACCACAATGACAGGTCTATCCTTCATGCAAAGGATTATGTCTGCGTTCTTTTGGCCTTCTCTACTGCCACCTGTATGAGGAGAGGGTGCCCCATCAAGGACCGAGTTCTCTGTAGATAATCGGTTCCATTCGCTTGATAGGAAGCCGATTATTGTACTGTGGGCGCTTCCATATACATTCTTCAATACATCCCATCTGAACTGCTTCAAAACATTGGGTACATCCCTAAAATCCATACATATCCGACTCCCAAACTCCTTGAGGTTTAGCTTGAGGAATACACAGCCTTATTCCTGTATCTAATTCGTTTCCAATTGAAGACAGTGAATGCACAAATGAAACGGGCATTTTACATGCAGCGGTAGTTGCCAAACACCTGTGTTGTAGCAGAGGGTGGACCTTGTTCTCGCCTTTGCAGATGAAAAGAATCTTACAGAAGAAACCGACCATGGATTGGTTCCACTTGATTTGTCGGAAATCACGGATGTTGAATTGTTTGCTGCAATAGAAGTCAAATATGCTTCAGGTACAATATGGGAACTGGGCGAGAGAATTGATGATTACATTGCACAGCTTGCTGGTGATATTCCAAAGCTTGATGATGATCTCAAGCTACTTGTTGCTGATATTGCAAAGCTTGTGATTATTAGAAGGGATTACTTATCGACCATCCATCCTGTCTTCGTGTATATACCAGGAACCGTTCAAATCGATACCCTAGACAATTACAGAGAAACAGTTTCGAAGATATCCAAGAACAATCATGTTTCGTTTCTTTTTGGTCACTCCCTTGATTCGAAAGAATGGAGTGTTGAGTATAATCTATAGAGATGACTATATTCTAGAGAGCGGGTGGGTACAGCTCCCCATAGTCCGGCCTCATCAATGTCACTTTCAGAGAACGATTTGGGAACTCTGGCCCTAGGATAGCTCACAGTATTGACCTTTCAACCCTCTGAATTCGGCCTAGTCAGAGATGCCATCAGATAACAAGCTGGCCAGACGGCCCTCGTACCCCACATCTCGCGAACAAAAATAAGCAAGACCACGCCACAGTTGAAGCAATCCCTCACTACAAGTCAATTGATTAGATTCTGATTCTTAAAGCGATTTTTGTGTGGACTGTAGGAGGGTATTTATATCCTGAATACACTGAAAGAAGCAATGGTTGGGGATGAAATGGTTACTTTTGCAGACTACGTGTTTGATTACCTAGAAAAAGCACTAGAAGATATGATGACTGATAACTCACAGATAGGCCTCATAAAACAATTATCTGATTTTTACTGGGATTCTTGGCATACTCTGAAGGATAGAATGGGTACATCAGCAGGATGGCCATGGTTTGGTGAGTACATGATATTCTCTGTAGTCAAGAAATACATTGAGACTGTCTTTGGATTGGAATTTAAAACATCCAAATCGAAAAGGCATGGATCAACAAAGGATATTCGCATATTTGTTGATGATGAGAACAATCCAAAACTCTTTCTTGGACATAATGCCCTTATACCCAAAACGATAGGAAATGGAAAATTAACATACAGACCTGATGTGCAAATTTCTCATAGAGGGTGGAAAGATGGAAGGCTTGTTTTCGTGGCTGATGCGAAAGTCCTGATAACAGGTAGAGGCTCATTTATAGAAACCATAAGAAAACTCAATGCGGTCATGGAAGATGATAAATTATGGGAACCTTCACTCACGGATAGACAATGCTACCTGATATCTCTGGAGAAAGGATTTGGTATTAGGAAAGATAGATTGCCGAAAGATGTCATCAATTCCAGAGTCAAAATAGTTGGTCCTTTGGAGGGAAAACTTGAGGAGAGAAATGAAGTCTGTTCTCTTCAAGATTGTCTAAGCCATGTCCAACAGTCTATCAGGTCAGTTCTATGAGAGTTCAACATCTCTAGGCAGTGCATGTACGTAGCGTCCGACCTTGCGGGGACGATGAAGTTGCAGTATGACATCAGTTCGAGAATCATCCGGATGCCATGTACCGCCCGGCTGGACATCAACTTCATCCTGAAGGCGCTGCAAGAGGGGGCGGACGGGGTACTGGTCGTGGGGTGCCACCCTAGGGACTGTGCGTATAAGACAAGGAACCCGAGTGCAGAGAGGAGGGTCAGGTTTGCACGCGAGCTCGTGAAACAACTCGGGCTCAACAAAGATAGGGTGAAGATGGTGTTTGTGTCAGCGGCGGATGGCGACAAGTTTGCCACAGAGATCAGCAAGTTCGCTGACGAGGTCAGAAGGATTGGGCAGACAGTGATATCACTTAAATATCGACTGTACTATACTGAACCTGAAGGGGCTGAAATTATAGAGAAAGCAAATTCGCAGTTCAGACATAGTATCCGAGAAGATGAGCTCCTATGTCATTGTAGCTAGCTGTCAACTCGATTCTTGGAATTCGATGAAACCAAGTGGGTCTTCTTACCGACATAAACTCACGTAGTCCTTTGATTGGATCATGGTCTGTAAGACCTATTCCGTTTAGATAAGAGAGCAAGCTCCCTTCCTGCTTGCTTTACTTCTTACGACTCGTTCATTGCACAGCTATATATGTTGCTAACCTTTTTGCTAGGAGAGGCATGTCTTCCAACGGTAGTCGATTTTCCGGTGACTACCGATTCCCATATGAACGCCTCCTTAGAATATGCCCAGATTGGTTGCGACATCAGCAGCACTGTATTCCGGTGCCAATCGCACAAATGCCTTCTTCATCCCGTCAGGCATTATCATTGTATTTACCTTCACAACCACTACGTCATACAACGTTTCGATTGCCCACTTTATGGTATTCTTATTCGCAGTCCTTAGGACGTAGAATGCGAGTGTGTTTCCACGGTCCACAATATCGAGAGTGGCTTCGGTGATGACCGGTCGGATGACTACTTCATTCGGATCACGCATCTTCGTCACCTCAGTTGAATAGGCCTTCCTTGTCAAGCCGCTCTATTGCGGACACTGTCCACAATACTAGGCGACCGGGATGGGTGCCTGGAGCTAGTAGTTCTGCATTGAGACCATGGACTTCGACTGTGTCAACGCCAGGGAGATTTCGTGCAGCAACACTAATCCCTTGATCTTCGCCGACAACAATGAGGAAGGACTTCGGGATCTTCATCTTCCGGCCACGGAACTTTCCCTTGCCAGCTCTAATCCCACGGCCATTGATTGACCTCTCTAGGTCAGGGTGTAGACCCAGTTTGTCCACAATCTGCATGACTTCTTTGGTTGTTGTAATGGCCTCAAGCTTGTCCTCTACGATGAGAGGAAGCTCGGGAACAGTATCTATCTTGTGACCTCGTTCGCTCACTCTATCCTTGCTTGCCGTCGCAGCAATGGCTGAACGGATTGCAAGATGGTTTTCTTTCTTGTTTATACGCTCAGTTATGACCTTGCGAGCCTCTGGGGGATGAGCAACTCGCCCACCCACAGTACCAGGTGCAAACGCGCCTTTGTTGGCGGCCGCAGTGCCGCTTCCTTTAACGCGAGGAATACGCGAACGGCCATGACCCGTCTGCCAACTCTCAGCCGTGTTTCGTTTTCCTGCAAGCTCATCTACACCATGAGGCTGGCGTCGCCTTGACTGCACCGCCAGTACTGCCCTCTTAATCAGGTCAGGGCGGTATGGTGCATCAAAGTGATCTGGAAGGTTAATTGCTGTGCCAGCTTTCCCTTTCAATGAATATGTCTTTACACTTGTCATTTCAGTTCATCCCCCACTATTGCTTCGAGCTTGTACTGATGTAGCTCACCGGGATTGGAGTATCACGGTGTCCCTTTGTGGGACGGATGGCATGCCTCATTCGTATTGGCCGCTTGACCGGACCTGGTACAGAACCTTTCAGCATTACATAGTCACCACGGATGACCCCATAGTTGACAAAACCGCCTGAGGGAGTGATCTCCTCACCACGTTCTCCGAGCTTCACCACGGCATTATTGAAGCTGGTCCGAGTGTGGAAACCAGTCTGGCCGGCCCGGGGGACTGTGTAGCGAATGCTACTGGGTGTCCACGGTCCGATGCAGCCAACTCCACGCTTGGTCTTACGGGACTTGTGCTGGAGAATTCTAATACCCCAGCGGCGTACAGGGCCCTGAAATCC
Source organism: uncultured archaeon (assembly GCA_964413775.1). Taxonomy (GTDB): domain Archaea; phylum Asgardarchaeota; class Thorarchaeia; order Thorarchaeales; family Thorarchaeaceae; genus MP5-2226. The sequence continues at coordinate 2,895 of CAYPUO010000083.1, read as the reverse complement.
GTGACCCTTCGTCACTGCAATGCTATCGACAAGCATCCCTTCGTTGATGGCCCCTGCAACACGCAGGTCGGTCCCAAGGATTTCCTTCGCGTACTCAAAGGCATCTTCGATACTTGATGCACCAACCTTGTATTCCATGATGTCGGGCTTCTTCTTAGAGATACCTGCAAGACGGGGCTGAGTATGTACAAGCATGCGAATCTCTGAGAATGATCCTAGCTTCTCTTCAAACTCCTTCATCTTGGTCTCTTGGTTGTACTCCTTGGGCAGGGAGATAGTCCTCTTCAAATCGTCTGAGAGTCCCTCTGCCAGGACTTCAATAACCAGCCTAAGCCCGTAGGGAGTAGCCTTGTACCCTCGTATAGAGAACGGCCTGATAGGCGGTGTGTCAATCACTGTCACGGGAATAACGGTTTCCTGACCCTTGTATGGGCTGTCTGGATTATCCTCAGTAATCACCGCATGAGTCATGCCAGCCTTATAGCCCACGAAACCAAGCAGTGTGGGGCTCTCCCCAGTGTAGTGCTGCGGCCAGTTCTTTATCCGCGGTACGAACTTTGAGGCCTTGCCTCGTGGGAGATAGGCTAGACTACCCCTTCTCGGGGCATTCTTCTTTCTGTGTGCCACTGTAAACATCCTGTAGTTTTGCAGCCCAAGTTACTGGTCTCATTGCATGATAATATCCAGCCTTGGCTATACTTACTACGACCCGCGACATGTCTGAGTTGTTTTTTAAAGCTTGCCTCTTGACCAATCAGCTACAGAGGAGCGGCATAGAATCACGAAGTAGACCGAGTGCAATGAAAGGTATATGTATTGCTACAGAACGCCTTTTCGAGAGTGCAGTCTATAACTTCCTCAGATTGTAAGAGAGTTTCAGAATCCTTGGTGCGCAGTCCGTGCGATTATCTCATCTTGGAGTTCATGTCCAATATTGCAGAAGTAGTCGCTATATCCTGCAACACGCACAATAAGGTCCTTGTGCCTCTCAGGGTGTAATTGTGCCTCTCGAAGTGTTTCAGAACGTACTACATTGAACTGGATATGATGACCACCAAGCTTGAAGTATGACCTCACTAGACTGGCCAGCTTTCCACGCCCCTCATCCGTGGACAAGACATCTGGCAGGAATCGTTGATTGAGAAGAGTACCACCGGTCTTTGAATGGTCGATCTTGGCAACGGACTTGATTACCGCGGTGGGGCCATTCATATCAGCCCCATGGCTTGGAGATATTCCATCTGAGAGAGGGGAGCCAGCTGTCCGACCATTCGGTGTCGCTCCAGTCATCTGTCCAAAGTAGATGTGTACTGTGGTCGGGAGAAGATTGACCCTGTATTGTCCTCCCTTAGTATTGGGTCGACCGTCAATTGCATCGAAATACACCTGAAATGCATTCTGAGCAATCAAATCTGCATAGTCATCATCATTCCCATACTTTGGGGCCTTGTTCAGGAGAGTCATACGCATGGCATTGTTGTCCCTGAAATCTGTCCGCAGACCATCCAAGAGCTCAGCCATCGTGAAGGTGTGCCTGTCAAAGACATGGTACTTGATTGCTGCTAGAGAGTCAGTGAGCGTACCCATTCCAACACCTTGGATGTAAGTTGACGGATATCTGGGGCCACCATCATGGTAGTCCTTGGCGTTCTTGATACAGTCATCAAACAGTAGAGACAAGAAAGGTGCAGGCATGTGTTCAGCATAGAGACGCTCTATGATGTTGTTTCCCTTTATCTTTAGGCCGATAAAGTAGTTCAGTTGTCGTGTATATGCTTTAAATAATTCCTCGAATGACTCAAACGAAGTTGGATCTCCTGTTTCAATGCCCACCATTTTCCCACTATTGGGGTCCTTTCCATTGTTCAACGTGACTTCAAGTATCTTCGGCCAGTTACAGTAGCCAGTGAGGATGCAGCTCTCTTTCCCGAATGCACTGATTGTAACACAACCACTGGGCCCTCCTGCAAGAGCATCCTCCATAGACTTGCCAGCCCGGAGGAACTCTTTGAGTATCACATCAGTATTGAAGAGGGAGGGCTGACCAAAGCCTTCCTTGACTACATCTATCGCACTTCTCAAGAATCGGTCGGGATTCTTGGTGCTCAGCTGGATGCATACGCTTGGCTGGATTAGTCGCATCTCATTGCAGACCTCAAGTATCATGTAAGACACTTCGTTGACAGCACTAGCGCCATCAGCCATCAGACCACCAGTATTGATGAGTGCGAAATCCTGATAGGTGCCGCTCTGCTCTTCTGTTATTTCGACCTTTGGCGGAGCAGGCTGATTATTGAACTTCACCCAGAAACACTGCAGCAACTCTTTCGCCTTTTCGTATGTCAGGGTCCCTGCATCTACCTCTTGAACATAGAAGGGATAGAGGTGCTGGTCTAGTCGACCTGGATTGAAGCTGTCCCAGACATTTAGCTCGGTAATTACCCCAAGATGAACAAACCAGTAAGCCTGCAGGGCCTCCCAGAAGGTCCGGGGGGCATGGGCAGGGACGTGGGAGCAGACCTCTGCAATCTCTAGCAGCTCTTGCTTTCGAACAGGGTCTTGTTCTGTTCCTGCAAGGTTTCGTGCCAGACTAGCATGACGCTCTGCAAACGCAATAATGGCTTCAGCTGCAATCTCCATAGCCATGAGCTCTTGCTCTTTTGCGTATGCATCAGGATCACTAAAGAAGTCAAGAGCACCCATGCTGTCGTGGATGTCATTGATAAAGTCAAGTAGACCGCGATGATAGATCTTGTCATCCAGAATGGCATGCCCAGGCGCCCTCTGCTCCATAAACTCAGTAAACACTCCAGCTTCGAATGCGTTCATCCAGTCTTCTGACATGGACTCGAAGACTCTCTCCCGCATTGTCTTGCCTCTCCAGAAGGGAATAAT
>CAYPUO010000082.1:0-8548 GCA_964413775.1 uncultured archaeon | reverse complement strand
CTTCTGAGCTACGGCTTCATAGTGCTCGTAGTAGCCCTTGTCACCTGGTCTAAGATAGAATGGAGAAATCACGAGAGCTGCATCACACCCAACATCAGCAGCATATTTCGTGAGTAGGATTGTTGCATTGGTGCTATTCTGGCCTGTACCTGCAATAACAGGGACACGGCCATCTACATGCTCAACAGTAAGACGAAGCAGCTTTTTCCGCTCTTCCGTTCGCATATATACGAATTCGCCTGTTGTTCCAGCAGGGACCACACCCGTAGCACCTTTGCTAATCGTGTAGTCAATTATTTCCTTGAAGCCATCTTCGATTAGATCGCCGTCCTTGGTAAACGGCGTGACCAAAGCAGGCATGACTCCTGTAGGCACGAATTTTTTCCCCAATGCTGTTCACCCTGCATAGAACTCAAGACCACCCTGAGATATATGTTTCCAAGCAACAACGCACTGCCAATATATATGTAGACGACGCCCTCCCTAATTCATGGCCGATTATATCATAGCAATGTCAACCTGCCCAAAACAGAACGCACTCGACATTTCCAAGTCACTTCTAGAGTCAGGCAAGTGCGCCTGTGTCAGTATTGTCCCCAGTGTTACAAGTGTATACCGTTGGAAAGGAAATATCGAAGTCGAAGAAGAATGCATTCTTGTCGTCAAATCAGAGGCAGAGCTGGAAGACGACCTCAAGACTCTGTTGCTGAAGATACATCCCTATGAAACACCCGAGTTCATAGTGCTGAAGATTGAATCGGGCAGTCGACAATATCTAGATTGGATTAGTGCAAGTGTATCTGTGAACTAGGTGAATTCATGCAATACCTGCTCTCCTAGCAGCGTATTCAAGTGACTCGTTGAAGTACTTCCCGATCACCGAAGCTATTGCTGGGCCTACCACATAGTTGATATCACCGGGCATCATTGCCTTCAGGTTTGTCTTACTAGTGAGCTTTCCTCTCCTTCTCAGGGTTCCAATCTCCCTCTGTACAATTGATCGGGCATCTGACCACGACATTGGTTCAGCTTTTGCCCCGAGAAGACCTTCCTTGATATCGGTAATGGCATGCATCACAAACCAAGACAGGTTATCAATATCGTTCGAGTCGTTCATCTGTCCCTTACCGTGCATGCTGCACTTCCCCTCGTCTGAGATTTCGCCGCAGACCGAGCAGATTGGACGAGCACGACTTGTCTTTAAGAAGAACGCTAACAGATTCGCGCATTTGGCATCATCATTGGCATTCCACTCTAGCCCCCTAGCTCCGACTCGACCGATAGCACGAAAGACAGTGTGCGCCTTTGTATAGATGAAATTCATTACGTCGAGACCCGACCGTTTTTCATCCATTTTCTTCTGCTCTGCCTTCTTAGCTTCCGCGACCATCTCAACACGAATATCGCGCTCTCTTCGCTGTTCGTTCAAGAACCTCTGCATGAGGTCAAATGCAATTGCATAATTGTCAAACGAGAGAGAAGATAGATTGAGTGGCTGGTCGACAATGCCAGCAAAGACAGGGGAAACGCTAGAGCCAAGATGCTTTCGCGCCGACGCCAGATCCTTGTTTGTCAGTCTTGCATGGTACCACGAGCACACAGTGCTTGCATCGAGCTCAGGATGAATTGTCTTCATTTCGAATAGTCTCATCGACAAGAGGTCTATGAGAATTTCTTCCCGCAGGAACTGGAGCTGGGTGTCTGAATCCTCATAGATACTCTTTAGTATAGTCTTGGACCTCTGTATGTCATGCCTTGACCTAATGTAGGTTTCAACCACTCTTGCTAGATTCTTAAGAAACCCAATTGTGAAAAACCACACAAGATCCTTACGGAGCGCAGCCATCGACTTGCCATGCTGAATCTGTTTCCCCAAGTCTGAAGATGTGCTCATTTCGACTCCGGTGAGCGAGCCGCTCTTGAAATCCTTTCGAAGCTCTAGCAGGCGAGAGATCTCTGCAGGTTCTGGGACTCGAATTTTGTTCTCAAGCTCCTCAAGCACCCGAATCTCAAAACCCAAGAGGGTTGAACGGTCTTTTGTTAAGAATTCAATTGTGATCTTGTCAAGCTCAGCAGCACGCAAGCCCTTTGCCTTGAGCATTCCTTTGACAGGCTTTTCCAGAGTGTGTTCGATTTTCTCAAGCCGTCGAAGATCCTTGGTAATCTCCTCAAGTTCCTCTTGGGAATGAACAGGAGCCTCAGCACTTTGAGCCTCAGCGTCCTTCTCGGGCTCATCGAGACTTGCCTTCAAACCCTGAATGACAGAAGTGGGAGTGACTATGCCGTTTGCTCTAAGAGCTGCTGTAGTGTCATCAACAGGCATTCCAACAAAACAGGACAGAACCTCGAATATGCTCACATCAGGAGGCACATTCGTCAAGGCCTGAACTATGCTTTGCCCCATAGATGCTTCATACTCCTCAAGGGTTGTAGGAGTTTCAATGCTCTGCTTCAACGTGCCTAATACAGAGATGCGAATCTCATGGGCCGACCTAATCGCATCAATGGATATCGCTGCACTATGTATATTGTCTATTACTGCAGATGCAATACCGGTCCACTGCTCAGGTGGGAGTTCATCCGTAAGAACTCTTGATACTAGCAGCTGGTAAGCACCGGTCACGGACTCAATCCCTTTCTTGAGGACTGTTGATTCGGCAATCTCTTCTTCATGAGAACGTAATAACTCGTCCCTGAGGGAGAGGGACGCTTCTTTGAGGCCTGAGGCCTTCACATACATCTCGTTACGCCACTTTGAGCCCCAAGCCGTAATCTCATTGATGAAATCAATCTCGCTGTTTGGGGAGTACTCTGCAGGAATCATCTGAGCATATTTCCTCACAAGTTCGATGACCAGCTCTCTAAGTTGTTCCATGTCAGAAGTGGTCTGTTTAAGAGCATTACAAGCTTCCACTATGAAACTACTTGAAATCCTGCTCACATCTATCTCCTCACGCTGCCTGTTGCCAAGAAGCATGCGGACCTCAGTTTCCAGTAGGTTGCGCTCTTTCTTGGTCTGTGCCTCCATCTCTTCGATGGACAGGTTCTCTGACGTGTCAACATGGAGCAACCTGAGCCCTTGGTAGTTGTAGAGGTAGAATGCGCCAAAGAATGAGAGAATGTCATCCAGTGGATACTTCTCATTATGAGTGCTCATCACTAGCTGCCGGTCTCGTGGAGTCCGCATATGAGTTGCTAGAGCTTCTGTAAGGATGATTTCCTTTCCAGCTTCACTCATTTGACGGGTCTTGAGCAGCCACGAACTTGACACTATTGCCCCCTCCTCAAAAGGTTGCTACCAACAGACACGATCATGTTTTCGCCATTGAACTCATAGTTCACCAGATATACAACGCGTGGGTCAGCAGGGTTTCTCAAGTATGCCCTCTTTGCGCGTGGTAGTAGCCGCCCTAGCTTTCTAATTCTTGCACTCATGAGGTATTCCAAGAACTCCTCGCCGATGCCAATCGAAATCTCCTCTGCGATTTTGGTGCCCTCTGATTTGAGAGCACGCAGCTTGAGCGTAAACACTTGTTCCATTCGTTCCTGGCTTCTCTTCATCTTCTCAAGATTGGCAACCAAGACATCTCTGAGCTCTGTGTACGTTAACATCTTCTCTGATGGCTGAGGTTTTGAGGGGAGTGGCTTCTCAGTCTGGAGTGGATTATCGCGATCAATTCTGCTCTTTCTTGCTTCCAGTGATTCAGGCATAGTTGGAGATGCCGGCGGGGGTGGACTAGTATCAGCGATTGGAGCTTCGGTCTGTTGCGCAGCTTCGAGCTGTTTTACTTTTTCGAGCTGTTGTGCTGCAACCTGCGCTTTGCGCGCCTCAGGTTTTGATTGATAGTCATTCAAATCCGCTTCATATTGCCTGACAGCTTCGTTGAGTAATGACTCCCGCTTCGCGTTACTCTCACGAATTGACCTGTTTTCTGACTCTATCGCCGAACAGGTGGAGTTCCATGTGGATACCTCTTCCTGGTAATCGTCCTCCAATTCCTTTGCAGATTCCTGAGTACGCTGGAGTACAGCTTCCGGAGTTGCACCTTCGCCCAGCTCTTCATAGGAGAGCTTGATGAAAGTGAACAGCTGCTTGGATAGAGGGTCTGAATCTTCAACAAGAACAGCAAGTCTATTGATCCACAGATTGGCCTCTCGTTTCCACTCCTCAGGCTTTTCGGTTTCGTTTTCAACAATCTGTTTCAATGCGATTACCAAGCTAGTTCCGTCAGAGGAAACCTGGTCAATAATGGTTGCCAGCATGTTCCTCGAGAGAAACGTATCTCCTACATCAGGAAGGGTTTCGCTGACGAATGTTTTGAAGTCTGTGAGAAGTGAGATGAGTGATTCACTTGAAATATGACCTTCTTCTGCTATGACACGACCTTGAATCTCAGTTCGGGCTATTTTAGCAAGATCAGCAAAATCAACAAGGTCCCAGACATCAATTTTCTTAAACTCGTCACTAATCTCTTGTGTGATGTCTTCAACCAATGGCTCGATATGCCTATGTTCGGAGCCTTCAAATGACTTTCTGTCGATGATTGCGTTAAGAAGTGAGTAGAGTTCTGCAAAGAACTTGTGAAACAAGAGGAGTTCGGCTTCGTCTTCGCTTTCTTTTTCGCCTTCCTCTCTGAACTCTTGCAGCGTTTCTTTCATTACTCTTTGTACCGAGTTAACCAGCAAGAACTCCTGAAATTCGCGACTGATGTAGTTGAGAACTCGCTTAGTGAATGTGACGAAGTAAGTAAAAACTCCCTTCAGTTCCCAAGCCCTGACTTCGCCAGAATCTGAAACCTCCCTTTGAATCGATCCCATCATGCCCTTCAGTAGCGTCTGTGCATAACTCTTCTGTAGATCGTCCAGCGATGCGGTAGCCTCATTGACTAGCTTAGAGAGAGCATCGTAATGGCCTTGTATGGTTAGCCGCAGGCCAGATGTTGCATGCTTCTCAAGAACATCCGAGAACCTTGTGGACACCTCAGCCATGCTGTCCGAGAATTGCTCAGTTAGCGATGACAGTGTGTCCAGTTCAGACGGCCTAACCACATCCTTGCCCAAGAAAGTTGACAGGGCGGTAATTGTTCCCCGTGCAATGTCAACTTCTTCAATGCTATAGGCAAACTCATTGAGTTCGGAGAGAATCTCCCGTCCTACATCAGGCACTCTCAAGGTGATGGTTTCGAGTCCTCTGGGAGAAACAAGTCGATTTTTGAGGTGTAGAAGTAGTTGTTCTTCAGCACCAACTGGCATCCTGTATTCAGACGAGAGCCTTCGCTGAATCATCGGCCCCGGCGGATTAGATGAATAGTCATCTCGGATAGTATAGGTCAATACTGTTTCGATATCTACGTTTTCTAGCTTCAGTTTCTGGCTTTCCCATGTTTCCTGGAATTGACGGTCCAGCATCTCTACGAATGTTACGTTGTTCAGACGATCAGAATATCTCTTCAGCACAGCAAGGCCATCGGTTTCATAGTCAAGAGAGTTTCCAAGCACTGCTTTTTCAACATCAGAGATTTTCTTTGAAACAACTCCGATATAACTGTCCATTCTGAAAGGGTCTATTACACCCGCTTCCCAGCTTAGGGCACAGACATGTGATGTGACTCCACCTGATTTTCCACCAGCAATGATAAGATGCTCAGGAAGTACCTCCTGACTCTGAGGCCGCTCCAAATCCCACTCCAGCGATAGCATATCTAGTCCTTCAGAGGCAAGGATGTCATCGCGCAGTGAAAAGACCAAGGGAGTTACGCTCAGTGCAACAGATTCGGAGTTCTCTTCCATCATAGAACCAGATCCGGTAGCACTCCCCAATGGATATCCCTTGCTAGTAGTTGTTCCCAATATCGAGGCCGAAGCCATACGGATTGCTTCAACGGTGCTTGGAGTCTGAACTCCATGCTTCTTGCTTGACATATCAGAATTCCCTTCCATTCGCGTCTCAAAAGAACTTGAAGGCTCAATTATCCGTAACAGGATTTCAAATAGTATGGATGTGATAGCTGCTTTTTGAATATAGCTTGAACGTAGTGACTATACTGGTCGCCATATTCCCTTCTCATCACAACGAACCAGTCCGGCCCTTGACAGATCCCTTAGACACACTTCAAGTGTAGTTGTGAAGAGCCCGTATGTGTCAGTGGGGATGGGTATGCTCCTTGCCTGTTGAATATCAAACTTGAGCTGCTCAACATCAGCTTCGCCTCGAGCGATAAGGTGGCTCAGTACATTATCTTGGAAGTGGAAGACGCCATCGCTCACCTCCTTGAACTGCAGAGACACCTCACCAAGCATATGAGATACATCGTGTGAGGGTAACAAGAACTCCACATCCATTCTCTGAAGAGACTCTACCGCTGAACGTTTCATTGCCAGACTGCCACTCAGGTCGACGTAGAACTTCCGGGGGTCATTTGGAAAGTTATTGACTTCATCACCCGAAAACAAGACTTTCCGCTGCTTTTCGTAGAACACGCAATGTCCAGCAGAATGGCCACCCGTATGTATGACTCTTATGCTAGTTTCTCCAATGTTGATTATATCTCCATGATCTAGAAAGCCATCTGGAGTGACCGGGTGATAGTTTACTCGTAGAGGACCCCTATCAATGCGCATTGCCACTCGGCCGGCTAAGTCAAGTTTGAGTCGAGATTTGATGAAAGAAGACGGAGTGGATAGCATCTCTGCGTCGTCCTCATGAATCATTATTGAGGCACCTGTTTGTTTCTTGAGAATACCAGCTCCTCCGATATGATCAGGATGACCATGCGTGCACAGAATGGTTGTGATATCGCTCTTGGGATTCAAACCCATCTCTTTGACGAACTCAAGTGTGTCATTGCCTGGGTCCCCAGCAGTTCCGGGGTCAATGATAGCGGCAATGTCACCATCGATGATCACATAGCTTGAAATAAATCCAAACTCATCAGCAAACTTGCCTTTGACTACGTAGATTCCCGGAACAATCTCACTACCGTGCATGGTTAAAGCTGTATTATCCAAAGCCCTTATGACAATATCGACACACGAACTAAACCTCATTGATGGTGGTAACAAGAGTGCAAGCAGAGTCCCTGAACAACTTGGTTCTTGACATCCGAAGAAACCTTGGATATGATAGGGGAGTTACTCCTCGAATTACTCAAGTCATTGAACATCCGGATCATAGCATACATGCCATTCTGTCTGATCGAGCAGAGAAGAGTCTGATGATAGGACCTGGTGGCAGAATTGCTGCAGAGATAACTCGGCGAATCCATAGAGTGGTAACCTTCCATGGAGAGGATGAGCTTCTGGCAAGAAGGCATAGACTTGGACTTGCATTGGAGAGAATTGAGGAGATTCGTGATTGCCTATCGCCAGCTCAAACAGATTTCCTTGGATTACTACGTGCTCAAGTAAAGCAAGAAATGGAATATCCGAATCTCACACTTAGTCAATGTGGACCTGAAGCTCGTAGAACTCCAGTCGCAGTTGCTTACTCAGGTGGTGCTGACAGCGGTGCAACTCTCAGAATCATAAGCGAACGTTTTGAATCTGTAATTGCGTTTACAGTGGATTCGGGGCCTATGTTCATCGACAATAAGATGAAGGAAAGGATACAGGAAACATGTAGAACCGTAGGTGCGAAGCATCTGTACATCTCCAGCGAAGAGAACTTCAAATCAATTAGAGAAAAGGTGGAGAATGGACGTATCCATCCTTGTGGGCCCTGCCACGACTTCACGATGAATCTAATCAGAGAAAGAGCCAAAGAGGAGGGACTCGAGGTGTTGCTAACGGGCGAGATGCTCGCTACTGGAAGACAGTCAATCGAACTGAAAGATGAGCTCCTGATTGTTCACTATCCCGCTGCTCTCTCTCTATCCAAATATCGGACAAAAAAGATCAGTGCCGTAGATAGCGGTCAGCGACAACGTTCTCGCTATGGATGCCATTTCCTCAGTACCCAACACATAAAGGGTTGGAAATCTATCGGGCCTTCAATCTTCAGGGTCCTCCGAGAACTCCAAGGAGGAGTACTATCAACAGGTGAAGCTTTGGCTTTTATTAAGAGCATCAACGCACCTCTTCTGCGGGCCGCTCGCCTTTCTCTGGAAGAAACAAACGAGACACTTACCACTGAACAGGAAGAATAGCCGATGATGGGGGTATATGCGCTTATCATTCACTTCCCAAGGCAGACAGCCATAGATGTAGGTGCACTTGGTAAGATTTCTTTTAATGCCGGAATGTGGATATACGTGGGTTCTGCCATGGGCTCTGGCTCCACAAGTCTTCAGAACCGTCTGAAGAGACATTTCAGGTCAGAGAAGAAGATTCATTGGCACATTGACCGAATACTAAAGAGTCAGACTAATCTTGTTGAGGCAATCTGGAGCGAAACGGACAGGCCTGCAGAGTGTAGCGTGAACAAAGCTCTCCTAGAAACGGGATTCTTTGCCGTCGGTCCTAGTGGATTCGGGTCTTCCGATTGCAGAAATGGCTGTAAGTCCCATATCATGTATTACATTGGAGAAGGAAGCCCAATTGATGAGATTAG
>CAYPUO010000081.1:0-8565 GCA_964413775.1 uncultured archaeon | reverse complement strand
GCCTAGTCCGTGCGTGTATTGGGTGAGCCTGTATTCACGCAAGTCATCAAGCTGTTTCGCAGGTATGTCAGAAGATGTAGGTCGAAGTTTCTGCGCAGCCTCTGTAACAACCTCAACCGCTCTGCGTATGTCCTCGGAAGATGTATCGCGGCCTACCGAGAATCTAATAGTTCCCATCGCCCACTCAAGCGGCACTCCCATCGCCTGAAGTACATGTGAAACATCTATCTCCTCTGCATGACATGCCGCTCCAGCAGATGCCGCAACCCTGTCACCTATCTCAGAGAGTAGCGTGTTGGCTTCAATACTACGAAAGCTTAGGCTCAATGTGTTTGGAAGACGTAATTCCGGATGACCATTCAGTCTAACGTTTTCCAAGCCCAAGCTAGTGATAAGACCTTCATGCAGCTTGTCCCTCATCTCTCTGAAGTGATCCATATTCTTGGTAAGGTCTCTACCTGCTATCTCGCATGCCTTTCCTAGACCAACAATCTCTAGGACATTCTCAGTGCCAGGGCGCCGGTTTAGTTCGTGATTCGCGCCATGCATAATCTTCGCCAAGTTGGTGCCTGACCGAATGTACAAGGCGCCTATCCCCTTTGGGGCATATAGCTTGTGTCCAGCAACCGAGAGTAGATCTACATGTAGCTCGTCAACTCTAACCGGCACCTTCCCAACAGACTGTGCGGCATCGGTGTGAATGATAGCCCCATGTTCGTGTGTAATCCCAGCAAGCTCGGATATCGGTTGGATTGTACCCACCTCGTTATTAGCATGCATCACTGTAACGAGTATTGTTTCTGAGGTGATAGAGTTCCTGAGATCGTCCGGGTCTACTAGTCCGTACTTATCAACAGGAAGGACTGTTATATTGAACCCATGATTTCCGAGCCACGAACAGACCTCTGCAACTGCGGGGTGTTCTACTGCTGATGTGATGATATGGTTGCCCTTCTTATGATAGGCCATTGCTACACCTTGAATTGCATAGTTGTTGCTTTCAGTCCCACCACTTGTGAAGACAATTTCATGCGGGGCGCAGTTCAGCAATAACGCAACCTGTTTCCTTGCGTTTTCGACGGCCTTCTTGGTAGCAGATCCATAGGAGTGTGCACTTGATGGATTTCCGAAGTGCTCATAGAGAAAGGGGGCCATCTCATCTGCCACTTCTTTGGCAATCGGCGTCGTAGCATTGTAATCCAGATAGATGGGCATCTTCGCGCTCATGATTGAGTTCGGCCTCCTTGTGCACTCACTATAGTGAGCGGGCTCATGGTTTGTTAAAAGCATATTTGCTTGATTCTTCTCATTTAGAAGAACTCATCCAGCGTTGTAAAGCCCATCAAGCTTTCAAAGTTGAGTCCAACCGCATCCAGGACCTGCTCAAACACTGACTTTAGAGTTTCAATATATTTGTCTTTGTCAATCCAGTAAGATCTGTTCTTTGCTAGAGAAACAGGAAGGACTCCTTCTCGATCCTTTGTCTTAATGTACTCCACAATCGAACCTGGACCAAGCTCCTCATCAGACATCATTGCGGCACGAACATGTTGCGGTTTGACATCGCCGTAGGCGGTAAGTCTCTTTGTAAGCTGCACCCTGAAAGCCAGTTCTTCAGGTGAGTACTCTTCTGCCTTTCCTTCAAGCCGATTCAGCACTCGATAGACAATCTCCCGGATCTCTTCGCGAGCTGTTTCAAAACCCTCGGGGGTGTCTACTCTTGCAAGCACACCGAGCATTTCTTTGAATGCGTTCTGGACGAATAATGGAGTATTACGTTTCTTTCCGCTCAGCCCTTTAACTTCAACATAACCGGAGTCATAGACACCAATGTAGTTCTTCTTTCTATCAGAAAGAGCAACATACTTGTAGGTCTTTTCAACTTCAAGGTCAATGCCCAGCTCCTTACGTGACCACTCAACAAGCTTCTGTTGCTGTTCTTTGGTTGGATTGTCTAGAAAAACCGAGTCAGTGTCGCCATATAGGACCCTTACACCCATGGATTCAGCCTTTTCTTTGGTCTTCATGATTGCATTTCGCCCATAAGCCGTGACGCTTTCAGCGGCAGGCATACAGAATAACTCGAAGTGCTGGGCACCTGTAACACCGTATGAATTGTGAACGATACAGCCATTAGTTGTTGCAAACCAACCATTTTCCGTTTCCAAATCGTAAACTGACTCAACAGGAAGTATTTCAATAGATTTGACACGAACTGGATATGTATTGTTAAACTGAATCAGACCTCGACCTTTTCTACGATAATGATAACCTTTGGTTTCTAACACTCGATACATACCAGCATTATCTGGACCTTGTATAGATGCAAATCTTCCTAAAGAACCAAGAACTAGAACTAAGTCAAAGGCAAGTTGCTTACTAGCTGTACTGTATCTTTTACTTCCTCTGACAAAGTTACCATCTCCTTTGAAATATGAGGCCAACAATATGCGAGCGTTTTCCTTATCTAAGAGGTGGATAGGAATATGTTTGTGTTTTGCACCGGAACCACACAGGCTTTCCATGATCCGCATAACAATTACTGAATTGATTACAAATTGACGCCCGTTGTACTTTCCTAAAGGCCATCGCAATTTGCCGAATAGCGATTGGATTTCAGCACAATTATCGGGATTGTTTGATTCATACTGAGCAATTTTGATTCGGTTCTTGTCACAGCTACCTTCTGCTATATACCAGCCCAAAATAGAGAAGAAGTTCTTTGAAAGAGGAAGGATACTATTCATCCAAGGTCCAGATTGATTTCCAATTTTTACTTCGAACTTTGCACCGCATAGTACTGCATCTTTGATGATTTGCTGTTTATCTTCAGGTATTTCATCCCATACAGCTTTGTGCTTCTTCGATACCTTAGAATAAAAGAACAATTCGTTAACAATCATTATGAGTGGGTCGTTCGTTTCTTGGTTAGTTCTGTAAGAACTCGTTTTGTAAAAATCACGTGGCACTGCTATATACAGGTCACTGGTATCAATGATATCAGGGATGAAAAGCTTCTTTGGTGGTGATTTTGATAAAGGAATATCTTGAAGGAAGAAAACACCATCTTCCAGTTCTAAATCCTCTACGGCAATTTCTTCGATATGCATTTTTTGTTTTGGAATCTGTTTTCCTCTTGGATGTCTTGGTCGCAGTACAGGGAGAACATGATTTGGTGTACAAGTAAAGGTTCTACCATCAAGAAGAGTAATTTTTCGAAGTTGTGATTTTCCGCTATTTGAGAAACCCTTGATTGGTATGAAGATTGGCTTTCCGAAATGAGAGTCAGTGAAATCATTCTGAATTGATAAAATCTCTAAATATCTCCAATCATCTGCAAGTTCGCTAATTCTCCGTTTTTCTACAATCCCTTGTGAGGTTCTAATAATGACCTCTTCGTCTGCGGGTAAGCATGCATTGACAAAGACCTTCAGTGCTTTTTCCACCACAGTGTACCAGTCGCGGACCTGCGGATCAAGAGTCTTGTCTTTGCTCTTCCCCTTGAACCAATTCACACGAGTGTCTCTAAAGAACCCAATGGTTTCGCTAATCATTCCACGATTAATGGTGCAGATCCAGTGGTCTGTTTCGGGAACCCTGTTGTTCTTGGCATTCTTGCAGACCTCATGAGGACAGTCAACCGTTTCATAGCTAATATTGTGCGTCTTCATGATTGTCGGATATAGGCTTGCAAAGTCAAGTACAGTTGAATTGAAATGAACTCCAGCGACAGGCTCGATGACGATAGCACCCTTGAATGCCTTATCCTTAATCATCGCCTCAGTCTGCGCTGCGCTCGATTTCAATGCCTGAATCTCCCATTGCTGCGGTATGATGAATCCTCGGCTCCTGTGTTCCTGTCTGAACAGTGATTGAATCCAAGAAGATATACCGAACCGAGTTGCGTCTTCCATTGAGAGACGAGAAATACGCATCAGGAGTATTATGAGACGGAGGACCAGGTTCTCGTCATACTGCGTAATTCGCATTGTGATATTCGAGTCTAGCCAACAGTAATGTGCCAGCTCATAGTAGGGGAGGTCATTGATTTCGGTACTAAGATTCAGTTTCCCGGTTCCCAGGAGACCCTGCCCTATTGCTTCAAGACTGCTATGCTCATACGCGCCGGAGAGTGCATATAGTCTTATTGAGGGGTTCTTGAGAAACCTGTAGAGGTCAACATGAATACCTCCATGCAGCATCGCAATGTCGGTACCCATTCTTATAGGACATTCCTTGTCCATGTCGATACCTAGTCGTTTTGCGCGATGGTAGAGATAGTTCAGATCAAAGGAGTCCCCGACAAAGGTGAGGACTATCGGGTACTTGTCAATGACTCTGAACGCCTGAGTAATCATGTCTTTTTCATCATTGTAGTAGACAATTTGGAGCTGCTTGGGGAAGTCAGGAGTCTTCTCGCCCTCCGGATGCCCTTTCCTCTTCAGAACGAAGCACTTGTTGAGTCCTTCATTATCGGAGAGAGCTATTGCAGTCACTTGTTGTTCTGCTAAAGATGCGTCAGGTATTCTATTCTTTACTGGCGCGTAGACCTCAATGTCAAGGGCAATCCTACGGATATCAGGAACCTCTGTGAAGAACAAAGGAGCATACTGGTCCACGATGCGCTCTAGACCCTTAGAGTCGCCAATAGTCTTTTTGAATTCCTTGAGTACTGTCTCATCCACCTTGGGGTCACAACGAATCAGATTACCATCAACAAGCTTGTAGGGGAGTCCCATTACCAAGTCTCGATCATAAGTGTAGCAGTTACGGTATCGAATATTGGCTTCCCATGCATGACTGACTGTCGCCATATCCTGGGTAGTTTCTATGAAACGTTCCCGAATGGAGTCACGCTTGCCACCGATACTCAAGGGGTCATCAGCAATGACTTTTGTCATCGTTCTCATCTGATCGCGCAGCAGGTCTTTGAGCTGAACAGATTCAGTACGCAGAAAGCCTGGATGCCTACCCACCTTATTCGCCACGACCTGTTCAGGATAGTCTGTATAGCAATATGGTTTGTGATCAGTGTTGTCATACCAGAAGTATATCTTCTTTGTTTCGGGGTTGTAGAGCCGGGCAAGCGCTCTTTTTATTTCGCCACCAGCATAGTCAACGGATAGGAGATACGATGGCCCAAGGTCTGAGGGAGTCTCTCGGTATCCTGCATTCCTGATGACCGAGTCTTCTTCTTCAAACACGGATTCGATAATCTCATCAACATCATCAAAATCAAGAGATGATTCATCGTTTGTTTCTTGGGTAGGACGAGGTTTTGACTCATATCCCCGGGACCGGGAAGCCTGAGTTTCTGGAGAGGAAGCGGGCGAAGCCTGTACCTGCTTTCGTTCCTTGTTGGAAGTGGGCTGTTCACTCTCAAGCCCTGAGTTAGTTTTCGAACTACCAAAGAAATCCTCTAGGCTTGACTGGTTGTCCTGATCCTTCTCGTCCTTCAATAGGCACACTCATACTATCAGGACTTAGTTGTCCTGATAAGCACTTCCCATTGCTAAGCGACCTCGTATGGCTACATTACGTACTATTCATTAGCAGCGGATGCTATCTGTTATTTCATGGTATCAGTTCAAGAGTCAAAGACAGTCCGTACGATAGTTGCAAGGATGAGCCCAGGAGAGGATGTCCTCCAAACACTGGAGTCACTGGTCACCAGATATGATATCAGAGCCGGGTATCTGTCACTAATCGGAGCCATAGCATCTGCCACCCTTGGATACTTCGATTTGAATGCAAAGATGTACAGAGTACTCACTCTGAAGCAGGACTTAGAGGTCACAAGCTGCACCGGTAACATATCTAGACTGGATGATGAAACACCTGTTGTTCATGCCCACATGGTAGTGGCAAATGAAAAGGGGGAGTCCTTCAGTGGACACCTTATGAAAGGCTGCAAAGTATCTGTCACCATCGAAGTTGTTGTGAACGTACTTGATGGAACCTTGATTAGAGCACGAGATGAAGAGAATGGCCTTAATCTCCTCAGACTTCACTAGATGCATTGCGGATTAGACTTGCCACTCGTTCAAGCTCCTCCCGTGATGCCATTTCGTCTCTGTAGCCATCAGGAAATCTAAAGCCAAATTGATCGCCCTTGGCTCTAGGTATGACATGAAAATGGAGATGTGGGATTTCTTGACCTGCATCTTCGCCATTGGCTATAGCATTCAGTATGCCAATTCCTTTGTAGACGCCTTCCACCTTTCGGTCAAGTTCAGCGAGCCTGGAGATCATATGTGCCAACACAGAAGAGTCTGCATCGAGCATGTTTGTGAAGTGCTGCTTCGGAATCAGTAGACAATGACCTTCACGCACTGGGAAGATGTCCATTACCGCCATGCATATCTCATCTTCAAATATGACAGTGGACGGGATTTCGCCCTTTACAATCTTGCAGAATGTACAGCTCTCACCGGACATACCAAATACCCTTGCAGATTTCAAAATAAAGCGTTCGAATTGCTGCATAGCTATCTCCATAAGTCTCATTAGTTCTTCTCACAGAGTGTGTGACACCCCGGGACAGAAGGTGTACGACTTGAGCGGCCGGAGAAGACTCGTATTGTTCGACCAGACCCAGAATGAAAGAGGACGCCTTGACTCAACATATTCCGACTTAGGGCAACTATTGCGTGATAATGACTACGATGTCGAGCCCTATACAGAATTCATGATTCTTCCAAAGAAACTCGAAGGCTGCAGTGTGATGGTGCTTGGCTGCCCTAATAGTTCAAAACTCCGTCAAGCAGAGATTGATGCATTGAAGAAATTCGTGAGAAGTGGGGGTGGTCTCTTCCTTCTATCGCTATCAGGAGGCGATAGGGGCCTGATGAATAACATGAGTAGTATTTCCGAAGCTTATGGCATCAGTTTCGAGAATTCAGCCGTAAAAGACGACAGGAATAACACAGGACTGCCAACAATGCCACTAATCAAGAACTTCTCTGGGCATTCTATTACGAGTAGCATCGGGAGCATCCTTGTCCCGTCTGCCTGCTCATTGAGAGTCACAGACAAGGCAGCTGTCGTTGCCAAGACTTCAGACACAGCGGACCCACCCAGCCATCCAATTATAGCTGCTGCTGAGTTGGGCAAGGGGAGAGTACTCTGTATCGGAAGCTATGAAGTATTCCGGAGGGGCAGCGGACTTGGCCACCAGGGCAATGTCACATTTGCATTGAATGCTTTCGGTTGGTTGAGCGGCCGTGACACTGATCGTGATGTGAAAGGGGATATGTCGAAAACAGTAGAAAAGCCAAAGAATACTGAGAAGGAGTCAGCTGTTCCCAAGGAGATAGAACAGACTCTGAGAAGACTGGTCAATGCGGTATTTGACCTCCAGAAGGACATTGGTAAGCTGACCAAACAAGTATCAGACGTGGAAGGGAACATTGAACAACTCAGGAATCAATTTCAGGACTTTGCTGAAAAAACACAGGGACAACTGGGGCTTATGATTCCGAGCAGGCAATTCAGGACTGAGGACGAGAACCAAGCTGCGAGTATTGAAACAGACATCGAGTCACTTGAAGCAGAACTCAGGTCTGTACAGCAGCTTCTTGAGTACATTAATCAGAGACACTCCTCCGGTGCCATGCCGAAAGAAGCATACGATGAACAAAGTCGCAAACTAGATCAAAGAATAGAAGAGATCTCAAAGAGAATCAAGAAGAAGAAGGGTGAACTTGTACCCCTAGACACATGATGAAACTCGCGCCCTATGGACTCTTCACACCACGATGCAGAGCAGAAGCAAGATAGATAATGATGACTGCAACGAGAACAAGGATGTAGAGATTCCTATCAACGAAGAGAATCAACAAAGAGAATAAGACTGAACCCACCGTCTTCAACAGTGAGGGCATTTGAACATTAGCAGCTGGAGTCTTCCATGTTGGCAAAACCGAGGTAAAAGGAATCAAGGCAACCATGTAATACTTGTAGATGCCTCTGGGAGAACTGATGTGTACCCAGACCACCATCAGAAATGCAAGGACAAGCAAGTGTTTCCAAAATGAAACAGAATCGCGTGGAGTCTTCTCAGATTTCAGCATTAGCCAGAAGAGGGGGATAATCCCCACTAACAGCAGGATATAGGAATACTGAAGGAAATCAACGACTTGTACAAGAACTTCAGGTGCGTTGAGGACAATCAGAATGACTGCAGAGGTTATTGGGCGAGCCGGTGCTGGTAGATCTGAATAATTACTCAAATGCACAGTGCCGGGTCTAAGGAAAAGATAGTATAGGTAGTTGACCGGATCTAGGATGTACGGAAGCAACAGCAGGCAAGCAAGGAGAAGAGGAGCTCCAGAAGCATTCAGTAGCCCTCTGAGAGAAGGTATCCTGATAGTGCGTTTGAGAAAGACTCGTTCTTTGGTAGCAGTCCACATGAGAATAAGAGCAACAACAGGAATTGCAAAGAAAAGCGCAATTTGCTTGAAGAGCACAGCTATTACCATCGATAGAACTCCTGCTGTTCTATGATTTTTCATGAGCAGGAAAAAGCAGAGGGTCACAAAGAAGACAAACGGCGCAGAATTCAAC
>CAYPUO010000080.1:0-8593 GCA_964413775.1 uncultured archaeon | reverse complement strand
TTCCTGTCTCGTTGAGTAGGTCAATGGCATCCACATACTTCAAACGCTTGAACGGGACTTCCGGAATGACCAAGTCAACTCCAAGCAGCTCGAGCTCCGCAGCTGCATGCTCTTTGGTCTTCTTGAAGGAGTAGTGAAGCATCTGCTCTTCCATCCTCATCACATCCTCCACTCCGCTTATCCAGGCTATTTCAAAGTCAAACGACGTGTACTCATTGATATGGCGTCTGGTGTTGTGTTTCTCCGCACGAAAGACCGGAGCTATTTCGAAGACCCGACCGAACCCAGCAAGAAGCATGAGCTGCTTATAGAACTGAGGGCTCTGGGCGAGAAAGGCTTTCTTTTCAAAGTACTTGATCTCGAATAGGTTTGCACCTCCCTCAGTGGCCTCAGCAACTATCTTGGGAGTGTGGATTTCGATGAAGTCATTCTTCTCTAGGTATTCTCTCGCAAAGCGTACGAGTGAATGCTGGACTCGAAAGATCGCATTAATAGTGGGCTTTCTCAGGTCGAGAATACGGTGGTTGAGTCGCGTATCAAGATCGATGTCCACCTTTCCTTCTACGATGTCTATTGGGAGCCTTTCGGCTGTATTGATAATTCGAATCTCGTCCGGAATTACCTCAGCGCCCGATGGAAGCTGAGTAGTGGCCACAACTTTACCGTGTACGGCAACTGCCATTTCGGGCTTCAAATCTCCTGCAACCTCAAAGGCCTTTGCTGGGACCTTCTTCTGAGGGAGAGTTACCTGAGTGGTGCCCCTTTCGTCGCGCAGAATAAGGAACTTGATCCTACCCTTATCTCGCAAGATGTGGACCCAACCAAGTAGTACGACATCCTTACCTACATTTGAGGAGTTAATCTCATTGCTGAAATGGGTCCGTGTTTCATCACCAATTGGCTCTACACCTGCTTTTTCGTAGAAGTTCATAGGACTCACCATCATATCAGGTACATCACGGCACATCAAATTCATTATGAGCGTTTTGGAAAGGGGAGAGACCAATCCACTAAGTCTGATGAGATTGGCCTCAATCCACCGGGTTACATGGGAGCTGATGTAAGCACATAGACTCTCTCCCGTGCATCCTCTTCATGTTCCTGCTCATCAATCAGTCCAAGAGCCTTTAATCGACTGAGGCCATAATTGACTGTCCGAGGTGGAAGAAACGTGCTTACTATCAGTTCCCGCCGAGACATCCGGCGTCTATTCTTAAGAAGCACGTAAATGAATTTGGATGACGGAGGAAGAGCATGGAATGTACGTTGGGCAAACACGATCCCACCTAATAGTTGTCACCATTGTGCAAGATACCTCCGTTTAGTTTTCGAGGTCCTATGAACTCTCTCCTCATAAGGATTGGCATTCCAGAAACAATAAGTGAAGTCGTTTTATGCTAATGAACAGGTCCGAAAGATGTCATTTGAAATGGCGAGCCTTGAGATTTGGGGATATCAGAACAGGTATACGCCAAACGTTTTCCTTCGCCAGAAAGAAGAGGGTGGTCCAGTTGCAGTTGTTTTTCCAGGACTCAGGTACAATATCGATATGCCATTGCTCTTCTACAGCATTGGATCGCTCCTTGAAACCGGGTATAGCGTGATTGCAGTAGATACGAGGTATGATACAAGAGATGAGTTTCTTTCGAGCTCGGACGAGAGGAGAAGAGAGTGGCTGCAACTTGACGCAGAAGGAGTGTTTGATGCAGTCAGCCATCTTCAAGATTACAGCTTATCAGTGCTTGTTGGAAAGTCTCTTGGTACCATACAGATGAGTTTCTTGACACAATCATATCAGGAAGCCAGACTGTGTAAAGCGGTATGGTTGACTCCATTGCTCAAGAACGAGCAAGTCCTGAATCAAATGGTTGGACATGAAGGAAACTCATTGGTGGTAATAGGCACTGATGACCAGCAGTATGACGATGATGCACTTGCAAGAATTGCACAGAATGGTAGAAGTACTATTGTATCAGTCCTGCATGGCAACCATTCTCTGGATGTGCCTTCAGGCGTTCTTGAATCAATGAAGGAGCATGCCTTCGTCATCCAGAGTATTAGAAAATTCGTAGAATAGATGACATCAGGCCTAAGGTTTTCTCAGGATAATGACCCACTCGCCATGCATCCTTTCCCTCCTTGGAATCTTAATGAAGTGACGAATTAGTCCAGAAAAGAAGCTGCGGTCAAGTCGAAAACCAAATTCTGGTGAAGTTGCTATTTCTGAAAGGATCTTGTGCGACTCAACAAGAACTCCACGGATGGTGTTATTCCCTATTGCAATGCAGTATCTCCCGCCGGGTCTGAGAACGCGATATGTTTCTTTGAGCTGCTGTTTCATGTCTTCAAAGAATCTATAGACAATATACGACCTCCTCGGATCCTGCTCATAGACTGCTTCCAGTGTAGGGTCCAAGGTTCTAACGCCTGATGTGTGCAAGGGCTCATATTCGCTTTTGAAAACAGCTTCAGTCCCAATGTATTTACGTTTCATTATGGAGAGTGGGAGGTCATTAATGAGCCCAAGCCAATACATCTCGAGCTGGTGGGTCCGAGGGTAGTCCACAGCATTGATGTAGGGTGGCGAGGTAATTGCTAGGTCTACTGATTCAGAAGCCAACGGGATGCTAGTGGCAGATGCGTTAAGTATGGATGGAGGACTACATTCAGCCGTCTGAAATACATCTGTCAGAGCTGCAATGGACTGGACCTGCGATTGTAAGGATGATTTGAACCTCTCAATTGTATCACCGGGACTAATAGAGCGAACCTGTTTCTTCCTGATTACCGTCCTTGTGCAGTGAGGGTCTGCATTGGACACATCACGAATAATCGATGAGAACACGACTCGAAAGAACTCATGGACCTCAGAGAGGCCCTGCGATAATTGCTCTATGGCATATAGAATAATGGAGAGCTCTTTCAATACATAGGGACGAAACCATTTATCGCGGTAAGGAAAATCTGGAATATGGAACTGGTCCAGCTTGCCTTCGGCTAGTCTAGATATCTCGATGGTAAGCTCTGCAGCCATACTACTTAGAACTGAGCTGTCAATCGGTGTTGTCTTGACCTTTGCAATCATCTGAGCCATTGGATCGATATCCAGTCCGATTGCAACACGGTTCTGCAGCAGTGATTCAAGAAGGACGGTCCCACTTCCACACATCGGGTCAAGTATTCTTTCGCCTTTCTGAGAGTACTTTGCAATGAGATAACGAGGCAGCTCAGGGAAAAACTTTGCTGGAAACTTGTGGATTCCATGCGTCAGATATGACTGGTCCTTGCTGATTATGAGAATCTGAGCACCATCCGGAATCGTAGTTTCTGGCGAGATGTCACCAATGAATTCGTGCTCGTAATCTGTGGAAGTCATCGTTATCTATACTCTACCGGTTTTGAGTCAGGGAGATAACTAATCGCGGTACAATAATAAGCTGGTGGCGCCCAATTACGCGTGGCAGCATGTTAACTATTGTACATTCCCTTCAGTTTATAAGGAAAGTGACTGACACTCAGTACCTAAGAGGTGGAGAAAACAACCTGACAATACACAGGTGAGATAGTCTCCGACTTCTCACAATCTCAAGAACAAGACCAAATCAGAATAAGAGAAATGGAGTTAACGAAAAATGGCTAAGTACTCTGAGATTAGTAGGATTTTCATATTGCTTGGCGGTATTCTAGGCCTACTCCTAGGCATACTGACAGCAGTGCATTTAGGTTGGAACCCATATGACTTCGGACTAATGGGTTTTCTAGGCGATATCGTGCTAGGAGCTATTCAGATTATTGTTTCACTAATTGTCTTGGCAACGAGTGATGTCGTCAATATAAAAGCCCTCAAGGCAGCAAAGAATTGGATCACATATCTGGTCCTTGGTATTATCATGCTGATATTTCTCTTGGGGCTTCCGGGAATACTTGTCATAATCGGTGCAATACTGCTTGTACTGAAATGAAACCAGCCACTCATGCCCTGACCATGAAGGAATCATGACATGGGTGTCGTCCTTTTTTTCCGTGGACATTAAACGCCTAGCTTGTTTCCTCAGTGATTGCCTTATCGAGGCGCCGAACTGCCTCGTCGATGTTCTCGTGCGTAATAACGTAACTTGGTGTAAATCGGATAACATTCTGGCCAGCGCCAAGCATCCACAGCCGTTGCTTTTGGACAGCATTCTTTACAATCCTATTCCGAAGGTCTGGGGCTTTGGTCTTGCTCGTCCGATCTTTCACAAACTCCATGCCAATCATAAGGCCCATGCCGCGGACATCACCAATGACATTATGCTTGTCTTTCAACTCACGTAGCTGTTTCATCATGTAGGCGCCGTTCTCTGCGTTACTCTTGAGAAAGCCCTGCTCCTCTATGTGTTTCAAGAGCCATAGAGAGAGTAGAGCCATTCTTGGCTCAGCTGAAAAAGTCTCAGAATGCCGAGATGCAGCGGAGTACATAGGCGCTGGACCAATAGATGCCCCCATGGGATACCCGCCGCCCAATGCTTTTGCTATTGAGATGTAGTCAGGGACAACTCCGTGGTTTTCAATAGCAAACCACTTTCCAGTGCGACCCATCCCAGCTTGCACCTCATCTGAATGGAAGAATGCGCCGTTGTCTTTGGCGATTCTATAGATGCCCTGTACAACATCAGACGGAGGCACGATCAGACCACCTTCTCCAGCTAGCGGTTCCATGACCACTGCAGCGATGTCGTTTCCCTCGACCTGCAGGGCGTACTCTAGCGTTTCAAGGATGTGGTTCTTATAGTCGTCATCTGTCATCCCTTTTGGCTTTCTGTACATATATGGATAGGGAACCCGAACTACATCAACGCCCTGAGGGAATGTGTTCTTGTGACGAGAGTTCGATGATGTTAGTGAGAGAGCATAGCCTGTCCGACCATGAAAGGCGGGTCTAAATGCTACAAACCTACGCCTATTCGTTAGGTCCATTGCTGACTTCATGCAGGCCTCAACAGCACGCCCCCCCGAGGTGGTGAAGACCACTCGCTTTCGGTGACTACCTGGTGTTATCTGAACCAGCTTTTCAGCCAAAAGCGTCTGCGGAATCGCATCAAAATCCATGCCAGGAATCTCATGGATGACATCACTGATTCGTTTTTCAAAATCAAACTGTGGTTTGTACCTGATTCCAAATGCCCTGACTGCCACGCCGCCAGTGAGATCAAGATACTCTGTTCCGTCCATGTCGAAGATTGTAACGCCTTCACCGCGCGTATGATCTAGACACCCATAGACATCGCGGTCCTGAGTGGTAAGAGCAAGCGCCTCAGCTGCTCTCTCAGTCCAATACTTGTTAGTCATATCCTTTGGATTGAGGTCAAAGCCGAGCTCTCGTAGAATCTGATAGTCCTTATCGTCCAAAGCATTCACCTTCTCACAGGTAGGCATCTATTGCGGACTTTAGATCCATTATCTAATTTGTGATAAAGGAAAGAGAGAGGAGTAAGCTCAAAAAAGTGTCAGAAGGGCACCGATAATGACCATGACACCACCTAAGGTCCCGCCAAAAAGACATGTCAAAAAGCCAAGGATAAGAAATGCGAGCACATTACGTTCGAGCTTCAAGATAGGTATCTTGAGGACGCCGAAAGTTGCGAGGGTAATGAGAGAGAGGAGGATGAGAACTATTCCTTGGATAAGATATGCTATTGTCCCGAGAATCTCTGATAAGTCTAGGAATGGGAGAAAGTTGACTGAAACCCCCAGATTTAGGAAATAGAGCACACCAAATACAAAAGAAACGATGGCGCCAAAGACAATCAAGACTTCACCAACAAAGTGAGTATCAGATTTCTCTTGCTCAGCCATCGTCGCTACTTCCATGTCGCCTATCCCTTGATGATGAGCAATAATCCTGCAAGTAGAATCATGAACCCGGCAAGAGTTCCCAAGTTCATTATCCATCCAATGATATCAAAGGATATGCCTCTGCCCACGATGAATATCGCAACAAGTCCAAAGAGTGCCAGCAGTGGACCTGAACGTTGCATCTTCCAATGGATGAATCCGCATGCATCGAACGAGAGTAGGACCATCAAGAGCAGGGCGATTCCAAGCACAAAGTCGATTACCGCATCAAAATTGCCGCCGATGACACCATTAACTGATTCGATCATCATCCGTAGTGAATAGACCAGAAGCACAATTCCACCAAGCACAGTATATCCCTGAGCAGCTCCTTCAGCTTTACAACCCATATCTATCGCCTCATTGAGAGTATACCTGCATTCGGACATCAGGGATAATTAAGCTTCTTCTTTTTCACTAGATTACGTCGGTAATACATAGTGTTGTATTTCCTGTTTCATCAGAATACTTGAACAGAATAAAGCCGGGGATATACCAGTGAGATACTCAGAGTATGATGACAGGCGCCAAGATAGGCCTGTGCGACTTGATCACACCGAGGGCACCGTTGTGATAGAAGGAAAGGTCTATCCTGCGCGAGAGATTGTTGAAGCTCTGGCACAATCGGGATATTCCGAGATCAGGTCATCAGGAGACGCGTTGATCCTAGGACGAAAGAGGATCTCACCGATTTTCAAGTCCTCGAAGGAGCGTGCCATGGCCTCACTATGCCATGGTAGTCTCGCGTATTGCTGCCCTCTATCAAAGAGATGCGCTGAAAGAAGCCGTGCGCTGGAAATTCTTGGCCTATCTGGAGAGGAGTATGAAAGGCTGAAAGGAGATGCCCACCACCGGTTTATGGATATCGCAAGAAGTGGGTCAGGCTCAACGTATGAATACGATGATGAGCCTCGAAGTCGCACTGTGAATGGTCCCGCCTATGACCAAGGGTTTGGCGCAGATGATTACAGAAGAGACTTCGATAGGCTTGATAGCATTCTAGACTCCCGTGAAACTTCGAGCAGGGTGGAGAAATCTCCAAGCTGGGCTTCGAGTGGCGATTCAACGCCTCATACATCAAGAGATTCAGAGCTCAGAAGTGCACCTAGCGGAAGTCCGTATGTTGGCGCCAGAGCTGAGGACTCTCTTATGAGCGAAATGAGGGGCGCAACAAGAAACCTAAGCCCAACTGGCGCGTGTAAGCTGAATACAGACCCAAGTCTTGAGGGAATAGGATCCCTCTTCGCTCAGGGAGAACTTAGTCCGTTCACTGAAGATGCACAACGAAAGACAGGGCGACTCAGTTTCTGCTTCTCATGTGGCCGAACATTTGATCCGGGCACGAAAGTCTGTCCTTATTGTGGAGCCCCTCAATAGAAGAAACTCGTCTAGTAGTTCCCGATAGCGGCCTCTCGTCTGCGTGAATAGTCAGCTGGATAGTGGAAACTTGTGACAATTCGTTCGATACCGGCATCACGTGCTAAGTTCTTCAGCTCTTGCACCTGTTCAAGCGACGTCACACCCCACCTGAACAATGAAGCGTGACCCCCTCGCCTAGTAAACTCATTTGTGAAATACAGTGATTCAACAAGCTCATTCCATTCCTTGCTGCCTCTCGCTGGCAGTAGAGGAGACCATGGAAAGAGATTGATTATGACATTCCCTGTTATCTCACCGATTTTAGCATAATCATATCCATATTCATCTCTAGCTCCCTCTGAGAGCCCTGTTTCCGGGTCCAAGAGGACTTCAACTGAGAGCTTTAGTGGAGATTCACGTTCAGTGGCCTCATCAGCTTCTCGGGCAGCTGCTTGGATAACAGCAAGCGCATCATGGATCTTGCCGCTCCTCCACTGGTGCCACTTCTCATGGTACTCAGTAGTTTCAGTGATGTACTGATAGGTTAGACGGGAGGGCTCCTGATTGACTAGCGGTGCGAACTCCTTTCTGCATCGGTCACAAAAACAGAAGTTGTCGCGGATGAACCCTGTGCCAAACAGAAGTATTTCATCAATTGGATAGGATCCGATTTCCTTCACTATTTCCGCACAGTACTCCCAATACTCGGGACGATTTGGGCATATCTGGTGCTCCATCTTTTGGCCCGCTGTTGTCATCGTCTGGTACTTGGGGTCTCGTGCAAACCAACTATCAGTATACATATCCATTCCAATTACACCAGTTATGCCTAGGGCTTGGGTAAGTTCTACCCATTCCTCAAAGAACTGAACATTTGATTCGCTTACAGGTGCGGTTCGACTGGGATACATGGCATGCCCAGTGGGGCCTTTGCCCACCATGCCCACGCTCTCCATATAGGATGCATATGTCGATAGAAAGTCCTTTGCAGACATTTCAACATCATCAGGCTTTAGAAGAATGACCATCTTCTGCATGAAGAACTCACGGTAGTTTAGTTTCATTTTTTCGGAGCCCCGTCACCAATTGTGCAAATGTTTCGGACGTTAGGTTGTCGTTAGCTCGGCGTTCGCTAAAAGGCTTTCTTTGGCAGACCACCTCATCCAAAACAATTAGTATTCCACTTCAACGACAGCACAGACTCATTGTTTGAATTATGGATGTGGATTGGTTTGAAATCTAGATCTCAACAATGATTCGTCCTGTGCCTGACTTCACCACACTGCCGATTACGGCAGCATGCGATATGCCACATCTTTCCAGCTCGCTGGATAGTTCACCACATTTCTCGCCAGCAATA
>CAYPUO010000079.1:0-8699 GCA_964413775.1 uncultured archaeon | reverse complement strand
GACCCGTTTGGGCCCACAAGCACAGTTAGATTGTCACATTGAAGGGTTTCATCATTGATTGACCTATAGTTCTCAACTTTTATGCTCTCTAGCTTCATAGTTTCCTACCACCTTGCAGTATATGCTATTCTACATTGCCCGCGGCAACATGAGCTACACTCGTATCACGTACTGTAATGCGAATGTAGCATCTGCACCGGCTTTACATTTCCTTTTCACGTTTTGAATGTATCTTTGACACAATCAGTTTACGGCGAAATCTGTTCTCTCATGTGCTTCGTGTTCATTTGAGTTTCTAGATGCCTTTCGTGACTACATTAATCATCATCGTAGGGAAAGATTCAGCGGCATTATTCAGAGCTCGTAATGAATGGCGAAATGGCATAGTCTAACCTAGGTTGAACCCTGTAGAGCAGCCAGAATAATGCAGATACCAAAACGCATGGCGTCACATCCAGATGGTTCGCCTCTCAAGCGATTTGATTCTCCGTAACAGCTCCTGTACAGGTTTCACACGGTGCCTGGAATTGCCGATGACTCCACTGATATTCTCAAGCGATATATTCTCTTTTCGAAATACTTCTGCTGTTTTGCTCAGACGCTCATCCTCTAGATTCTTTGTGGTAACATATCTTAGAGCCACTCTTGGTCTTCTAAACTCGCTATTCTCGATCAGTTTTCTCTTTCTATTCATTTCTTCGATGATTCTTCTAATTCCATCGGAGTTGATAGGCACGTGTCGTGAGCATTCGATTATTTGCACCTCATCTTTTCTTGTGGCAAGAATATCTATTTCTTTATTCCCTACTACGTTGGTATCCCGATATTGCCAGTGTACCTCGTATCCTGCCTCCGCCATAGTGACGGCTAGAAAGAGCTCTATTATCAGTGCGGACATGTCCACTCCTAGCTCAATCGACTCTTCAAGCTCAATTTTGTCCCATTCGGATTCACTAAGGTGACCCCCAAAGCCCTTATCTCGCCGCTCTCGAAGTCTATCCATAAAGTACTGCTCGATCTCTCTTGGCGAGATCTTGATATCCTCGATATTGATATACTTTTTATTGAGCGAAATGAGTCTTTCAGCAGTCAAGTGCATTCCACCAGCGAAACCCGAATAGTCATTGCAACAGTCAAGACTTACTAGCCATCCCGAATAATCTGCCATGGTACTAAAACTTGGAATCAGTATTGCATAACCGATATCATGCATTTCTCGCTTCATCCCCCCTTCATCTTTCGGATACGTATTGTATCCAATGAAATGTAATATCCTTCTTATTTCAATAGGATCTTGCCACTTGAACCACTTCTTTTGCTGGACCGTCCCCAGTAGTAAGTTCTTAAATGTTGAAACGCCAGGAAAGATTTTCGTCCGAGCTCCATCTAGAATCTCAAAATCATACCATAAGAAGGTATGATCAAGTCTGAGTTTCTTGTCGTCATTCAGCTTTTCATTGAATTTTAACATCAGGGGTTTCAATTTCATAGGTCTATATTCCGAACTCCTTTCGAAGATATCTCCCATGCGTGTTCCTAGAAGCTTGTCTGCTTCAGCTACGGGGCCGTCAGCCATCGGCCTGAACAGCCCATCTAGGTCCTCCCATGACCCACACAGTAAGACACGGTCAGCTGGAGGTTCCGGAATCAGTTTTCCTTGAATCCTCCACCAGAAGTATGCCGAGCATGTTTTCCACCCCTCAAAGCACTTGTCCATTTTCTTCCGTTCTTTTTGATACTGTTTTTCTCCTTCCTTTCGTCGTTTCCCCACCTTTGCGTCAGAGCCCTTCAAAGCATCTTCTCGGTTCTCTAGAATGGCTTCCAACTCTCTTTTTCTTATTATCCCGTTCAGGTTTTGTTCAATATCCAAGAAACGCAAATTCCAGCTAAAGGACAACAACTTCCTGACCGTGTCCTTATCTAGTCCTTGAGGTTCAAGAGGCTTAATCCTCATGTGTTTATCGTACAGCTCTTCTACTGCCTCCAGCCATGGGGCCATTTCGTCAGATAACGTAACATGGAAATCTGGTACACTGTTTTCCTTACACACATTCTCTTTTACCCGATTGAGTCCTCTCATCAGCTTCGCCAACTCTGAGTTTGACATGACCCGCTCAACTGGCACTCCTTTATCGAGTGCTCTGCGGATGACTCTGTCATCTTTGATAGTGAGAGCTGCCCCAAATTGCAATTCGAGCAGCTGCTCATCAATCAACTGCTGTAGGACAAGTTTCATTCCCGGCAGGAGACCTCTCTTCCGGATTGACTTCTCTTTGAGGAATTGACCAAAGGAAATTGCATCCGCTAGACTTCCGATTGCATACCCTCCTGCAATCATGGAGCTAATGGAAATACTATCGCCAATATCATCATTGGATTCCTTTTTCGTCTTTGTCAAGTCCACTCCCCTTATGTTCGGTTAAGGTTCTGTTTCTAACAGGACCAGATACTTCAGTAGAACAAGGCATGACTCTCTTATGAATATAGGTCATAGACATGCTTCAAGAGCACCGAATGCTCCCTTTTCGTCGCTCCACATCCATACGTTTCCTCGATAATATTGGACATTAGATTCCTCACTCTTTGGAAATTCCCCTAGAGCGACCGGACGCATGATGTTTTAAACAACGAAGAGGAATCCGCTGAGATTACAATGCCGCTTTCTGGTATTTTGCAGGCAAATCCTGAATGAGGAGTTTTCATTGGAAGAAATCCCATTAGCCAAAGGACCATGGAGATGTGAGAAAGCTTGAGAGTGCCTTTGGGGCGCATACGAAACGTAATTGAGTTTGGGTCGTGTGAATAGTGGAGATAGATTCGAGGTTATTGGAAAAGCTGTTGGAACACAAGGATGAAACTGACCTTGAGGATGGCTCTCACCTAGATTATAAACAGATGCTATGTCTTGATACTAAGAACGAGCGCCGTGAATTTGCGAAGGATTTGGTCGGATTCGCCAACGTAAATGGTGGCTTTTTGGTGATAGGAGTAGAGGATAAAACATGGAAGCCTGTAGGGATTGACCCTCAGCAGTTTAACTCAGAGCGCATTGAGAGAATAGGTCGAGAAGGCGTACGCCCTTTGATAAAAGTCACAACAAGACTTGTTTCACTGCGAAATTTGCAGTTCGGGGTAATCTACGTTCCTAAGACCCATGAAGTACACTCCATTCGTAACGGCCAAGTGTATGTACGGATGGGACGCTCTGTAGAGCCTGCAGACCCAGATACTGTTGCTAGACTCAAGCGAGAGAAAGCCAAATGGATAGCCGCTCAGAATATCTTAGGTTCGCTAGAAGGTTATAAGGATAGAGAAGTGGATGGCTTACTCGATGTTTTTGCCAACAAACTTACATCACCTAACATCTTGAGCCATTTCTTTCCTGAGAGAACTGAAAGAGCTTTCTTCAACCTCAAATGGCATCAGCATGAATTCGATGCGTTTAGGCAGGCATGCAAGATAAGAGCTCATCCCAATGGGTCAATTGGCGAAGCAGCAATGAAGCTAATCACGCTTCGTGCATATGGTCTTCTTGCTGCAGCACACTTGAAAACGAAGGATGAAGAAAAACCAAAGCGAGAGAAGATAATCATCACAATGGAGTTTGATGTTTCGGAATTCTATAGGCTCAAGGAGGAGAATGTGGACTTCAAAGAGAAGATGTTCTTCGAATGGTTGAAAAGATTCAGAGATGCTCCTGAAGGGAAATATGACCGCGAGATATTCAGGCTGAACAAGTCATCTGGAGAAATATCAGATAATGAGTTTCTCCAGTTCATGAAAGAGTGGTTTGAATCAGAGGTTGTAGGTGCTGCAAGATCAGTGAAGCTCGCCAGACTAGAAACTGAAATGTTGAAGGCAAAATATGAAGCCTTAGACCATTCCAACTTCACGACATGGCTAGTGCTTGCTAATCTTGGTCTTGCTTCAGTATCAGACCTGTTCGCCCTGAAACTTCCTTTCAAGCCGTGAAACTCAAGTGCTGTGTGGATGGATGTTGTAGAGTCCCAGAACGCCTGACCTCGGCCGCAGGGGCTATAGGGATGGGGAGAGCAGCTATGGAAATTGCGGCACGCTATGCAAACAAGAGAGAGGCATTCGGCAGGACGATACGCAAGTACGAGGCAGTCAGCTTCAAGGTGGCAGACTGTGTAATGGGACTTGACGCGGCAAGAGGGCTGGTCTACAGAGCTGGCAAGGTGGCAGACGCTGGTTCTTGGTGCAGAAAGGAAGTTTCAATGGCGAAAGCTTTCGGTACGGAAGCAGGGTTCAATGCCGTGCATGAGGCAATGCAGATTATGGGAGGAATAGGCTATACTGATGTATATCCGATTGAGAGACTCTACAGAGATGCACGACTGGCAACAATCTGGACAGGGAGCAATGAAGTCCAGCGCCTGATAGTACAGAACGAGGTCTTCAAGGAGATACTCAACGAAGACAGGAGCTCAAAACGCGATGTCGAGCTCGATACTCCTGGTGCTCATAAGACTCAGGAGAAGGTGTATAGTCAAGAACCAGACATGTATCGTCAGAAATGATTCGTCACGACTTCGTTTCCGGAAACAACATACACATGGGTTGCAATCTTGGCGACCAATTTGGCGCCTTGGCATGATAGTCCCAAACCTGTAAATTGGCATTCAGACATTGCTGTCCTGCTCACCGGTCTTCAGTTTCATTTTATTCCTCCAGAAGGCAATCGATAAGGAGAGAAGAGGAGTGATTGGCACGAGAAGCAACGAAGCAGTAAGCGGGACTAGCATTACAACAATAAGCACAATGAGAGTCCCAAGAACAAACAACTTCCCGCTCATATCATTCCTGAGGTATCCCATCAATAGGACAATTGAGAGAATAGATACAACAAGATAGGGAACCGAAACAAGCAATAACTGGTCATTTGCTGAAACAAAGGAACTCGAGTAATAACTCACACTCCAGCTAGATCCTGGACTTCTGGAGATCCCAAGTGAGAAGAGTACATCTACCAGGACAAATTTCAGGTTGGGAAATAAGGGATCAGCATGCAGAACTACGGAAATCCCACAGGGAAGAAGGACTGAAAGCACCATGGCAAACAGAGTCAGTCCTCTGTCCGCTTTTTTCCCCTTGCGTTCTTGTGATCTCATATAGTACCCGATACCTGCCCCTAGAGGAATTACCCCAATCAGTAACAGGATAGTTATAATATCAACTAGCAGAGGAAGGTGGAGTGTCAGTGGAAGCGGCGATGTGTCAACACTGTTTGCAGAACCGGGTATGGTGTATGCACCGACGCCAATGTAGTCCGAATACCAATTGGAATCCCAAGAGTTGCTCAATCCGTCATCCTTTGCATTTGCCTTTGTATTATCCCCAAGGATATTATCTGCTATCGTATTCTGAGATGAGGTGCTGGCAATCAGTAGTCCTATGGTATTATTTGTCAATACATTGTGGCTAAAGATAGAGGAATTCGTACTATAAACGGTAATCCCATAGTACGACTGCGTCACGTTGTTTCTAAGTACAGAGCAATCACTTAGGTCCCCTGTCGAAATGCCTGTGTAACATCTTTTTACAACATTGACAATTACAGTGCAATTCAAGCACTCGCCGCGCACTTTGATACCATATGCATCTGTGCTATACTTGCTACTAGGCGGCTCACTACCTATTACTAGGTTCTCTCCCACGGTTGTATCTTTGCACATAGAAGCCTCAATGCCATATTTCTCTTCTCTGAATATGGACTCCAAGATGGAACAACTTGTACTCTGCTCGATTCTTATGCCATAACAAAATCCTACTATGATAGAGTCTCTGATGACGACATTTGATGATTGAGAGATAACAAGTCCCCTCGAACTACTAGAAACCTGTGAACTATAGCCCGTAGCAGTTAGAGTACAATTCGTGACTCTTCCGTTTGTCACATCAAACAGATAGATTGCTATTCCATTGGTCCAAGAAGGCACCACAACTGTGCAGTTTCTGATAACAAAGAATGCACTTGTGTTGGAAATCAAAATACTCCTATCATACCCGCGAATTGTCAGATTTTCCAGCAGATACGGATTTGCGCGCGTCCCATCACCAGGCCACCCCTGAGTACTGAAATTACCATTGTTTGTGATTTCTATGGGTGTACCTTCTAACTGAGCAACTGTGAATTGGTTCTGCATGCTCGTGGTCTGGCTATCAGACTGCATGCCCATCTGCGACAAGGGCAGGATGAGCAGGAATAGAATGAGAATCTCATAGTATTTCAAATCGTTACTGCGCCTCAACTATGTCATTTTACAGCACAACCATGTATGCATGCCGATTTCCACATTTCAACGATTTGCAGCTAGGCGAGCTTTAAATATAGTTAATGTCCTAGTCGTACTGTCGAGGTGAGTCATGTCATGTCAAAGCTAGTATGTCCAATATGTGGAGAAGAAGTTGCAGTCCCAGTTCATTGTGGCAAAGAAATGCACAGAGAAGGCGATCAGCTCGTCTGTTGGATGGGAGCGGGTTGCGGGTCTCAAGAGATGCCTCAACACTGCGGCGAATATATGCAAATCAAAGAGTAGATTGAAAGCCTGGCGGGTATTCTGCCAGATACACTATTCATAATGTAGGGATATGCAATGGTAGAGATACTCAAGGAGTTTAAGGTTAGAACTGGCCTAAGAGC
Organism: uncultured archaeon; assembly: GCA_964413775.1. GTDB lineage: Archaea > Asgardarchaeota > Thorarchaeia > Thorarchaeales > Thorarchaeaceae > MP5-2226. Next base: position 2,035 of record CAYPUO010000079.1, on the reverse strand, counting down.
CTTTGATACAAGACCAATAACTGATGAGATGCTTGAGTCTATACTTGAGGCAGGAAGACTGGCACCGTCCTGTGCAAACACTCAGGAATGGAATTTCATCGCAATAAAGGAACAAGATGCCTTAGAGAGGGCCCATGAAGCAGTTAACAAGGGAAATTACTGGGGCCTTCGTGCGCCTGTCATGCTTGTTGTTGTGACAAGGGAAGACGGCGGCTGTGGATCACACGGCCTGCCCTATTGGATGATGGACGTAGGTCTTGCAACTCAGAATATCTTGCTGCAGTCATTTCATCTAGGACTGATAGCACATCCAACAGCAGGATGGGACGAGATCAAGCTGAAGTCAATCCTCGGCATTCCCGATGAATACCGGATTGGAACTGTGATATTCATAGGATATCCGGGAGATGTCAGTCTGCTTGACGAGCGTAACCAAGAGAGAGAGAAGAGACCTCGGAAAAGGAAAGCCTTTGAAGAGGTAGTACACTATAACAAGTGGTAACCGCACTCATGCAAAGTGTTATGTAAGCAGAGTTCGACAAGTCAAGCTATTGGGAGGCGACACCACTGCAGTCGTTCTTCGATCTGAATATACTGGTCTATAGCATAGTGGCAGTCATCACAGGACTGGGAGCCGGATATGTAATCGGTGGCCAATCCACGCTTAGACCGCTCGACAGGATTCTTCTGGGGTCTATCTGCGGATTGATAGGCGGATTGATTGTTGGATTTCTGGTCGGTTTCTTCATTGCTCCAGGCGAAGCATCTCTCCTGATGGCAGTCTTTTCAAGTCTTGTTGGCGCAGTCTTCGGAGTGGCAATCAACTGGAAACAAACGCCTGCGAAGACCCCGAAATCGCACACTTATTTCGAACCAGATGACGACGATGAGTTTGATAGGCAGATAGAAGATGCACTTGGGCACTCTCAATGAGGTTGTATTCTCCACCCCAAAATTAAAGGGCGTCGTTGTATGATGTGAACCACTCATATTCCGTGGAGACAAAAGAATGAGAAGGACATTGCCCCACCTCCTGACAATTGGGATGCTATTCTGCTTGCTTGGCGCTTTCGTTCTTGTGCCTGTTCAAGCTCAGCCTCCCGGATGGAGCGGAGACTCAAACCTAGCATTCCTACTTAATGTAGATGGGGTGTCGGCAGCTGACTCTGATGCTGCTCATCCTATCCACGTCAATCTATCAGAGCCAGTCAGTCTTGAAATAACCATAGATGTTGGCGCCAACCTCACCTTGAAGTCTGGTAGTTTTTCGATGCTGTACCTCAGCATTCCAATATTCACACAGCCATTTGCATTGAATGTCCCAGCACTTGCAGGAACAACAGCTACTATCCTTAACACATCTCTAGACCTAAGCACATTAATCGGAGGAGGAGTAGACCTCATCTCAGGGACAATTGAAGGAGTCTTCAGATTCACATACTCCCTCATCGGATCCACCGAGAACGTCACGGTTTCAGAGAACTTTGTCCTTGCTGTAGGAGCAACAGGAGTCGCTGCTATAGGGTCAGTGGCAGGCTTGATTACTGTGGGATTTGCCTTGATGGCGGTGTTCAGTCTCCTGATATCGCTGGACCAGTTCCAAAAGGGCATTCTGGCAGCCCATAAAATGCGACAAGGAAAGACCCCAAAGAGCATCGGTGTATTCCCGAAACCTGTCGTCTTGAGAAGAAGACCTACAAAGGGTGAAAGAATAAGTAAGGAAGAACTCATTGGTCGGGTCAGTCAAGCGATGCCGGGCGCTGAAAGCGTATCCAAACATGCCCCAAAGGCAATGGATATTGTCAGACCCAAGTCCAAAGTCACCGTTGGCAAGCTGAGCAAAGCTCTGCGGCTGAAAGGTGACCAAGGCGGGACACTTGCCGCGGCGATGACAGAGATCGGTATCTTCCAGACACGAAGCGTAAAGATACCCCTAAAGAAAGTGGCATTTTCGGGGATGACACTTGCCTTCATCTACTGGAGCATTATGCAACTCATGTATGGTGCAACACCAGATATCCTGACAGTATTCTTT
>CAYPUO010000078.1:0-8701 GCA_964413775.1 uncultured archaeon | reverse complement strand
TCTAATAACACCCCATAGACGATCGATTATTCCAAGTGCTCTCACGTCGGGAGTCTCCGGCCTTTTGAGTAGGGGGAGTATCCGCTCTAGTGTTTCCTCTGCGATTTCTTGTCTACATACGGGGCAGATTACAGCATCTGCTGGTACTGGCGAATCGCAGAATTCACACCGGCGCAGGGTCTTTTTCCTCCCTAGTCTTATGCTTTGGCAACGACACTTCGAAAAGGCAGTTTCTGTATTTAAGCGATTACTGAATGGTATCGGGCTATAATTAGGAGAGAACAATCCTCTCCTATTCCTACCACATTCGAAACTCCTCAAACAAGCGTGTTCTGAAAACTACATAGAACGGGATGGCTGCATCCCAGAAGCTCTGTAGCGTGTTTAGGACAAAGGTGACTGTGATTATATACACAATATCCTGAATGCCAAAAAGGGGCAATAGCCACATATTCATCGGTATCATCAGTGCCATCCTTACAACATAGGCCAGGATCATGTACTTGCTGTATGTTTTCCAGCGCGAAAGGTGCATCCCACCCTCTGTTACGTTCGTGAACTTCATTGCAAGCCAGGGCACTAGAATCATGGGTACGGTTGCGAAGAATTTGAACACTGGTCCGATTCCCGTAGGGTCAAACAGGAAAAGCCCAAAGAACCCCGAATATGTTGTTATCATTCCAACCTCAATTCCTCCCAGCAAAAAAGCAATTACCCAAACAAGCGATACCGGGTCAAAAATGGCGATTCCCCATCCTGGTATTCTTGGAATGAAAGTAGCTGTTGATGCCAAGGCAATCGATACGGCGCCTAGAACGGCTGCTACAGCAATTCTCTTGGTGTTTTCAGCTGTTGCACCTTGCTCTGTCGGTTCCATCGCTGTGTCATCTTGGGTCGGTTCAGATTCTTGAAGCACAATAGGTCCTCCAAATGGAATCAGATACCTGTTTTCGGACCTGAACGCATAATTAAACTTTACTCAATGTTAGCACTGCACTCAATAATGAGTATCAGATGTGTCCTTTTCGAGTAGCCTCTGGATGTCGTTGTTAAGTTTCTGTTCCTTGGGCACATTCCTGGCCCGGGTCATCATCTGCAGAAGTTTTCTGGTAGGCTCAAGCCAATCTGGATTCATTCTCCACTCTGCCCAGTCGATTCCACTTGACATGGACATTCTGCTTAGTATTAACCTAGAGGAAACCAAGTCGTTTAGCCCATTCAACATTGTGCCAATTGTTACTGCTCCCACAACGGGTCTGACCTGTCTTGCAGCCCTAAGCAGGTCGGTGGTCGTCACCCAGGAGCCGCTCTCGATAAGTATTCTGATGACCTTGGAACGTACTGGATCAGATTCCAATGCTCCCTTAAGCGGAGCCAGATTTATCGGCCGTTGTGGTGGTCTTACCGGTTCCTCATCAGACCATGACCGGCGGTCATATTCATTGCGAGCGGACCTGAAATCCATTTGTGTTTCACCCATGAAGTCTTGACATCATAGTCTTTTGAAACGAAGTATTATCTCCCCGTCTTGACGCTTGTGCATATGCATTACACAACTCTTATCAGGTACTTAATATGTACGGAATATGAGATGAGTAACCAGAATCAGATACGCGGAATGCTAACAAACAGTATTACAGAGCCTTGTGGCCTGTTATGCTGTGCATTTGGCATCAAGAACAGCGCAGCAAAGGTGTTCTTCCAATTAGGTGATACTCCGCTTACCGTTGAAGAGATTGCGGAAAAGGTTCAGAAGGAGCGCAGTGTAGTTCAGAGATACTTGCAGGAACTAGTAGACAGTAACCTAGCAATTAGAGAAACGATGTCTATCGACCGTGGGGGCTATTACCATGTATACAGGCGAAACTCCTCCGAAGAAATCCGAAAGGAAATCCTGAATCAGCTTGACCAGTGGTATCGTGAAACCAGAAAGTACTTGTTGCATTCATGGCCGGAATCAGCTCGCTAAAACTAGTCAGCTGAGGACTTTGCAGATGGATACTCTACCACTAAAGAAGAACACAGCAGCACTTAGTATTCTTGCAATAGTTGCTGCACTCGGGCTAATCACCCGATACCTTGTCCGGATTGACATTATCCCAGACCTTGTTGAAGTCACTCCAGGGTTTGTCTTCTCAGAGCTCGGCGGGATTATCGGTGGCATCCCTGGTGGTGCGCTAGTTGGAATATGTGTTGGGATAGGCGGAGCTATGGCTGGGGGTGAGTTGTCTATCATTCCTCTTGTTGGGAACATGTTTCTCGGCATTGGGACGGGATATGCCGTTCATCTCACTAGAGAGCGGGACAGTCTAAGATATGCACTGATGGTGATTCTTGGAGGCGGCATAATCGGTGGTCTTTTCCCCGATCTGACAATCTTCTTGTTCTTGAGTGATACTCTTGAAGGGGCAATTGTCCTATCAATTGTTGATATGGTGCAAGGATTCATTTGGGCTGCTGTTGCTCTCTTTCTGGAGCGTAAACTCATCCGACCAATAGCTGGCCAATACCTCTATCCTGAAACAGGGATACGACTGCTTGAGTCACTGGAGCGACAGGAATAATGACCGGGAAGACACTGAGAATTGACATTAAGAAGGACCTCTTTGGGGCCAATGAGGATGCAGCTGCTAAGAATGCAGCACGCTTCAATGAACACGGGATAACCTCTATCGACATTATGGGCTCGGTTGGAACTGGCAAGACACAGCTCATCGAGGCCCTCTGTGAGAGGCTCTCAAAGGACAATCCAATCCTAATGGTTGCAGGGGATTTGGAAACACGGATAGATGCGGATCGCGTTGGGACCCACGGTATTGACACGGTCCAAATCAACACCGATACTGCCTGTCATCTTGATGCGAGAATGATCCAAGTTGCTCTCAAGGATGTCGACCTATCTAAGTACAAGGTGGTGTTTATTGAGAACGTTGGAAATCTCATTTGTCCAGCAGGGTACTCACTAGGCGTCAACAAGAAAGTGGTGATTGTAAGTGTGACAGAAGGACCCTACATGATACGCAAGCATCCTCTCACAGTAAAGCGCTGTGATATGGTTGTAATTAACAAAATCGACCTGGCTCCCATGCTTGACTTCGATGTTGATGCGCTTCAGAGAGATGTCCATGAGGTGGATGCAAAGCTTCCTGTGTATAGAGTGAGTGCGAAGACAGGTGAGGGGATAGACAGTCTGATCAAAGGCCTCGGCCTTTAGCTGCCAGTTTCTTTGGCTAGTGCATCCTTTAAGATTCTGGATACTCCTTCAATGTGACCAGACCCCAGCACAACGACAACTTTTCCACGAACATCTTTTAGGATGCTGCGAACTGCATTTGCTATGTACACATTTCTTCGCTCAATAAGAACGCCAGATAGGACTGGGAATTCCTTTTTGAATTCAGACATCAGACTCTCTACATTGGCATCTTCCTTGAGCATATCAAACAGGTTTACTGTGCCCTCTTCTGCCACCTCCTTAGTGGCATCTGGTAACATGTCAGTAAGCTTGTAGAGTTCATAGAGTGGAACTTGTGCAAGGGCCTGTACTGTGACTTCTATTGGTCTGTCCACGAGTGCAATCTTTGCCCCGACTTTCCTCCCGGCTCTGATTGCCGCGAGCATTTCTTCTCCCGCCATTGCACCCGTCATTTCGCCAAGGTCCTTCTCAAGCAATGCTATTTGCTGCATGAGGTTAGATACGGTGTCACCGCTTAGGATGCTCTGATTTTCAATGCTCTCATCCCTCTTTTCGGTTAGTTGATGATACCGAGTTCGATCTAGTTCTACTGCAACGACGTCTGGCTTAACCCTAGCAACAACTTTCTCTGCATTCTTCACACTCTCTGTATCTGTGTGAATGACCGGCACAAAGACAACTCTTTCATATTCTGAATTCACTACATGCACGCCATCTCCTCTCTGCAGTATTCCGCTTTTCTTCTTTTCCCAGTGCGCACAACGTTTGTCTGTGTAAACGTTGCCTTCTGACCAACCTATGCCTAGGAGGCATTTGAACTGACTAGAGGCAAATGAGAAGCTTTTTGACTAAAGTAACGTTTACTGTGTGTGTCTAGATTATCAACGGAGCGAGGAGAAATGCGAAACGACTTGGACAAGACAGTTGATAAATTGCGTAACCCCCTCATGAAGACCGGCTTAGTGGTATTGCATAGTCTTCTCGATTCCTTAACCGGTCCAAAGATGAAACCTGTTGACGTAAGGACTGAAGTCGAGAAGGACATTTCGGGAGTTTCAAAGCAGTCGATCACTAATGCGGCTAGGAGACTGGAAGAGGCCAGTGTAATCTCTCGCGAGGAAGGTCACTACAGAGTAAACTACGGCTATCTGATTTCGGTCCTGCTCAATGAGATTCTCGAATTGAGAAAAAAAGTTGATGACCTCGAGGAAGAGATCTCTGCAATCAAAGAGAGTTCAACATCGTAGAATCTCGGTAACAATCTCCGGAGATTACTTCAGGCCCGTTTGGGATATTGTCTTGACTCATCTTTGCCGCGATTGCCACCATTCTAGAGCCAAGCGTTCATGTTCTTGCACAAATGGAGCCTTTCCATCAATGTATGCATTTCTATCATCTGCATGCTGCTGTGCAAGGTTCTCTTTGAGAAGGCTATAGGCCTTTGCTGCTGAAGGGTGCGTTATCATGTAGTTTCTGAAGGCAATGTGCCTGACAATCGCCGGATCTCTCTCCTGATAGACATGGACATGATGCGTACTCTCGGGATTTCCCCTGACAAAGTACCTCCTTCCAGCAAGTCCATACTCACCTCGTGGTTCATATCCATGTCGTATGTATGACTCATTGTAGTCATCCACACGCATAATGTCCTTCACAACAGGAAGCATGTCGATTACAGGCTTGGCGCTCATCGCGGGTATCGCTGTGCTCCCTATATGATGTATCTCCGTCAATTCATTCTTGAGAATTGACTTGATCCGGATGCTCTCTTCCCTGAACATCTGTGGCCACAGAGGGCAATAGGATTCAATGCGCACCCCTTTCATTCTTGCAGTACCATCCCTTGCGACCGTGCTCTCGTTTCACGGTCTTCTTTGGCATCACCCCTATGAGCAGTGTGAAGATGATACCATGCATTTGACCTACCTACGTAAAAGAATTGTTCGACAAACAATTCAAGTTCGGCTTTAGACAGATTTTGATCCCTCAGAGCTTGCTCGTTTCGAGGCTACACATACGATGCACCAGATCACAATTGACACCAGGTCCCCTAGGGGCATCACTGGGAAGCTCAGGATCTGCAACCAGTATGGATGCATGTTTGTAACAATGGTCCAGAACAGCAAGGTCACTAGCAGCTCAGCAGCCACGAGGATTCCGAAGTAGTAGCACAATGATCTTTTCATGACGAACAAAGACCCCCTTTCTGCACGAAGAAATGCCATCACAAAACGCTCCTAGGCTAATATAGTTGTTGTGCGAAATGAAGTTCCACCAATATATCGGTGAATATCTATCACTGGAGAATATCAGACATCATCAATAGTGACGAAACTATCATCAGAATACTAAGTAGTATGGACAGCGCTGTAACCTCCCATCCGGAGCGTTTGTCGATAAATGGTGAAGAGTAAAGGATAATTTCGTCCTCACTATCATATATGCCCGTTATGTGCATGTTTGTCCGTGTGTCATCTACTATATGGCGGAGCTTCACATCGCAGAGTCCGTACTTCATGTAGACCTGTATTACTAGATTCACAGACATGCCTATGATCATGTATTCATAGATGGGCATGACTATGCCATTCTCATTGACGGGCATGGAAAAGTGGAATGACGTGAAGAATAGTGCTGCTGTGATGAGAATGGACGCAATAAAACACCGTGCAAAGCTAAATGTATCTGATGTGGCGTGAGCCATCACTGCAACAATGACCTTTTCTGCTGACTTCCTGTCCGTGTCATGCACCTCTATATCTAGTTCATTTCTATGCCGGTCAATATGCATGTCACATACTCTATCACTGAACTTCTTCGGCGGTGGTATCTCGGTGAAGATGACCTTCACGCTCTCCGGTGTCAGTCCAAGAAATGCCTTGGAGAGTCCTAACTTGTGGTAGAGTTCCAAGAAGTCAACATCGTCCATAGTATGCTACCATCCCTGACAGGATATAAGTAGACTGTCGACCTCAGAAACAGCTCGTGGCAGAGCCATTCTTGGACGCACTGCTTGATGCACACGTCTATACGACTAACAATGAACGGTAAGCTAATGAGTGAAAGTCCGCGTGCCTGCCAACGCCGCCACCGTAGCAATGGCCTAGGTAGTGTAACGGCAGCATAGAGGATTGTTTCATATAGATACAAAGTAGACCCACTTGTTGTGCAATTCCTCAGTATTTGCGGTAGCAATACCGCATAACTTGGATGTACGACTTGCGGTATAACTCAGAAGTGTTGGATCTGGATTAAAGATGCAACTTGAGCTACTATCGATTTCAAATTGAACTACTTCAGAAAGGCTATCGGAAGTCTGAACTGAAACGAAAACCTGTACTCTTTGTTCAGCAATATATACAGTGTTATTCTCAATTACTTGAGAGAGCGGCCAGTACCAATAGAGAAATGTGAAGTTGATATCGTGAAACAGTACTGAGAACGAAGAATTATCAGCGGCAACCTGAGGACTGCTAACATAGCACAATCCAACATCAGGTATGGACATAATATTGTAGACTTCTAACGCATATAAAATCCCCGAACTCGTGACCAATATGGTCGTCATTATAATTGCGACTTTTATCTTGAACGAGAGATTCATCGATGATCATCCCTTCCTGTTTTGCCACTGGCAATGGAGTCAGAACTAATCTAATAAAAGCACTATGAACGATAGATACATTTCAGCCCACTTTTGTGAGATAAGCTAACCAGTAGACTATAGGTACATGTATTCATTTTCTAGAAAAGAGAAAATCTCTGAGAGATATGAACTCTACGTAGCCATTGGTATCCTTAGTAATATACGAATGCGTGCTAGGAAAGGAAACTACCGAGGGCGAAAGTACAGAGGAATGATACACTCATGGGCATTCGCTCGAATAACTGATCGCCTGAAACATGGACTTGCCCAGATGGGATGGGAGGCCGATGGGAAGGAAGCTCGGTTCAGGGCTGTCCCTGAATCTTGGACCTCGATCATCTGCTGGAAATGTGGTGCGAAAGGCCAACGGCCCAAGCAGAATTATTTCCATTGCCCATCGTGCGGTCACAAGACCAACGCAGACCGGAATGGTAGTATCAACATCGCTGCACGCATGCTCACGCTCACAAAGTCACTGCACTCTGTGAGAGGACTAGGCAAGTGGGAGAGTGCTATCGCACGAAGCCTGCAGCCGAAAGCCCGCGAGAAGCCTTCTCGAGGGAAGTCCTTACTCTCCACGAAAAGACCATCATCAGGTCTTGGGGAGTCCGCGGCCGTTCATTTTGCTCAATCGAGTCTCACCAGCTTCAGTGATGGCGCTGGTGCGAGTGATGATGACCCTGCCGTGGTAAGAACTGTGGAAACGCTCTCTGTCGCTGGGAGTGATGACTCAGCATCAGTACAGGAGAAAGAGGTCCGGTCTGTAGGAGGGATCCCATCCCGATAATGGCAGACAATGCTCTTGCTCATTGTAAATTCCATTGGGAGTTACGAAGTGGTGACACTGGCAGGAGAGGGACGGAATGCAGAAGTTTCAATCTGTTGTGGTTCACTCACAATTTGATCAAGACGGGTCAAAGAGGATTGTGGTTCCTTCGCAATAGATTACATATAGGTCAGAGGAGATTGTGGTTCTCATTGTACTTGATGAGAAAGAGGATGGGGCCCGAGGGGGGAATCGAACCCCCGTCAAGGGAGAGTTGCTAGGCATTCGCAAGGAATGCTCATCCACAATCCCTTATGCTGCCATTACACCACTCGGGCCATTAGTTTAGCGTGGCTGGGGTCGTTTGATGGTCTTCTGTATATTAGCTTATCTCTATTCACCGTACCTTTTCTTGATGTGCCATCAAACAGAATCAACTTAGAGAATAGATTCCATAGAAGACCAAATTCGTTCTTGAAGAGCAAATTATCATTACTGGATACCGGCCGTTTCAGAGCTTCTCTCACGAACGATCTTTTTTGAGGGAGCTTTGTGTCGTTCCACAACGAACACGATCCCAATAGCTAGGGCTCCCACAATGCTCAAGAACACTGGGTCAGTGATTCCTTTCCACAATCGCGAGCCTAGGCTGTTGCCTGTCGTGGTCCTGAGGATCATGCCCTCGGAGCCGACAGCCCACCCATGCGTGATATTGATGAAGTCTACTCCATAGATTCGCGGGCTGCGCTCTCGCACATATTCAGGGACGCTTTGCGCGAACCAGTTCGCCCCTCGGTCAGGAGTGTACATCACAGGCACTTCTGTCCCGACGATCCAACCATTATTCACATCAATGAACTGGATGTCTGTGGTATATGGAGGGCTCCATCGAAAGAATGGGTTCGTCATTGGGACCTCCTCACCTTGCCAGGTCCTTCCGTCTGAGGTATGCGCGAGCCATGAGTCGGCAATCATCCATCCTTCAGTCTTGGAAGGAAATGTGAGTGACCAGCCTCCGCTTGTATAGGACTGATTCCATGTATCTCCCCCATCAGTGCTGTGGTAGATTCCATAGAAGCCGATTGCCCAAATG
>CAYPUO010000077.1:0-8711 GCA_964413775.1 uncultured archaeon | reverse complement strand
AACAGAAGATCTTGCTGGCCTGAAACCCCGCTGGGGAGATGTCAGCCCATACCTCACGATGCTCGATTTTATCACAGCGCCACCCAACAAGTTCTATGAAATGGCAGGATTGGGGGTGTCTTCTCTGGCGGAACGGTATGGAGGCGAGGACTTTGCTGTGCACTTCGGAGGTAATGAATCTGCAGGATATCATACCGGGCCAGCGAACATTGTTGGTCAGATGGTGGGGATACGGCATAGTCATCTGGATAATGCAGGATATGGAATAGATGAAAAGACACTCGGTAATCCCCTCTCCGCTGATGAAATAGGGAGAGAACTTGCAAAAGAAGATACTTGGCGTAGCGTACTGAACTCACTGGTCATATGTCTCTTTGCCCGGCCGGTCTTTACACCAGATGTGGTGTTGAGTGCTCTGAAAGTCCTTGGCATTGAGAGGACTCCGGAAGAGCTAGACCGAATTGGAGAGGAAGTGTTCCACCTTCGAATGAAGTTCAAGATGCAGGAAGGATTCGACCTAGATAACATGAACCCTCCAACCAGACTGCTAGAAAGGCTCTCGCCGCATGGGCGTATTGATAGGCCGATGATAGATGAAATCGTCAAATCATGGAGAACAGCCCATAGGCTCTAAAGAGCAAGAAGGCGGTTATCTTGCTCCGTTTTATTCTCGGATAGCGTGTGATGCTGGAACTACTCAGGATTGATTCCCATGGCAGAGTCAATCTTTGCTGAGAACTTGATCTGCTGAGCATAAATCTGTCCTGCACTCATTCCACCGTCAACTACCAACGCGTGCCCAGTGACAAAGCTTGAGTCATCGCTTGCTAGCCAAAGCGCAGCGTTAGCAATGTCCTCAGGGAGACCAGCACGTAGGAGTGGCTGAGCTCTCTCAAATAGACGGGTCAGGTTCTCGTAAGTTTCAACGCTTTCGGCACTAGACAGCCCCTTTGAAGAACCAAATATAGAGGTTACAATCGAGCCCGGGCAAATGCTGTTCACGCGGACACCATGTGGTGCCAATTCCATAGCAACAGTTCGAGTCAGCTGGATGACTGCCGCCTTAGCTGCGCTATACGGATGGTTCTGTGAGATGCCACGCAGACCCGCGATGCTTGCAATATTGATGATGTTGCCCTCGCCCTGACGCTTCATCACCGGTGCCGCATGTTTCATTCCCAAGAATACTCCACGAAGTAGGATGGCTATTGAGCGGTCAAAGCCCTCAACAGGAATCGTCTCGATCTCGCCCAGAACACCACCCATGCCAGCATTATTGACCACACAGTCCAGACGACCATGAGTGCTTATGGCATGGTCAAGCATGCCCTTCACATCGTCCTCCGAGCTAACATCAGCATGGACAAAGGTGGCACTCTTCCCAATGTTCTCAGCAAGTTTCTGTCCTTGCTCGTCCTGTACATCAGATATGACCACATCGGCCCCTTCTTTTGCGAACAACTCTGCTATCGCCTTTCCGATTCCGCTAGCGCTGCCAGTTATCACGGCAACCCTATTGTCAAGTTTTCCCATTTTCGCACATCCAATGACTGTTATTTCGACAAGTATGACGAAAGTAGAAGCTATTCTATGTCTTATACATTGTCTACCAACCAAGTTTCTGCCGGAACTATCATACCGTTTCGAATGACTACACTCATTACACAGTTTGTTCAACAGGTGCACGAGATTCAGATAGGAGGCGCGACTTTGCCTGTTGAAGGAACAACGATGGATAGGAAGTTCTTGGGAAAGGAATACAATGCTGGGCCGTATCATGTGGATTCTGACGGCATTCGACAGTACGCTCTCGCAACCAATGAAGAGAACCCTCTCTATCTTACTCCGGAAGCCGGTACGGAACTTGTACCTCCTCCGCTCTATTCGGTAGTCTTCCTGCCCGGAATCCTCAGTCAACTTGTGGCAGATGCTGAAGAGATGAATCTAAACATCTTGAGAGTAGTACATGCTGAGCATAAGATTGTGTGGCGAAACACTCTCCATCCAGGGGACGAGGTCAGCGTGACTGCCAAGATTGCCAACATGGAGCAGCGAGGAGCTAATGAAATACTGGACCTGCTAATCCATATGAAACAAAATGATGACGTAGTGGTGAAGATGGACTACAGGCTGCTTTCAAGGGGTGAAAAGAGAGAAGGCAAGAAAGAGCCTGCAGTACAGACAGATGTGCCCAAGAAAGGAGAAGTGCTTGTGAAACACGCCTCTGTTGTCACTGCAGACCAAGGTGTCAGGTATGCTGAGGCATCTGGTGATCACAATCCAATTCATGTAAGCGATGATATCGCTAGGAGTGTGGGTCTTCCTAGGGCAATCCTCCATGGACTGTGCACTATGGCATTTGCATCACAGGCGATTGTGGATGGACTTCTCAATGGAAACCCAAGGCAGCTGAGGAGTATGAGTGTACGCTTTTCCCGACCAGTCCTGTTGAACCAGACTCTGACAACTGAGGTCTACGACGGGGGCGTTGGAGAGAATGGACAGCGCGTCGTTCGCTTTGAAACCAGAGATGAAGAGGGTGTTCCGGTACTTGTCCTAGGAGAGGCGGAGTGTGCTCCATGATACTCGTGTAATGCTCTAAGAAAACGAGAACTGGCAACTTGTAATCCCAATGCAGATGGCCATCGCTATTCTCTTCCTTGATAGCGGTCTTAAAGAGAACTCGTCCTGCAGTTTCGTAGATTGAAGGTGATTTCAACTACTATCACTTAGGAAATCGGTCTGGCTAGCCGATGCCAAGAGCATGAAAAACTGATTCAATAACAGAGATATGAACTCGGAGCCTTATGTTTTCTAGTGGATCAAGCCCTGACAGCAGATTGGGTGAGATTCGAGTTCGCAGATTCCCAAGTCTTGTTGATTAGCGTCCAAGCAAGAAGCAAGCCCAAGAGTGTAAACACTAGGCCTGAGATTGAACCCGGAAATTGCACGTCAGAGTCAACAATACCAATGAGGAAACCATAGATAGCAGGAGTCATACCAAGAGTAAGCAGGAGAGCTCCAATACCTAGGATGTTTTCGGGCTTTGTCCTCTTCTCCAGTAGGCGATACATAACATACTCAAGCAAGAGCTCAAATGGCATTAGGCAGAACAGGACCAAAGACAGCATGAACGATGCTGCAGTTGGGGGTACATCAGACGCAGGAAAAGCGAGGCCAAAGAAAAGCATGAAAACTGAATATACGAGATAAACGAATGTAAGAATTTTCACGTTTCCGGGAAGCTCGTTCTCTTCATACATAGAGTCCATTTGTACTCAAATTCCTACTCGTGAAGTCATTCTTTAATGTTGGGGCAGGAATGGGCGAGCTGCAACGCGTATGCATCACCTCTAGGTACCCTGAAGCAGTTACATCGGAGCGCTAGATTTCAGAACTACTCATCCGCAAACTCTACGCATCTCACTTTCCCCTTAAACCCAGCCGCGAGACAAAGGTTGCCTGATATACATCTTGCAGGTTGCTGTCTGCCAGTCTTCGCTTCTTCGGTCCAACGATCCAATAACGCCGGTTCACTAATCAATGGGCGACTAAGCTGGAGTACATCGAATGCAGTTGTAGGATTCCCGTTTCCCGTTAGCAGCTTGACTACGGTTTCTGGAGAGCGGATACCACCTACCAATCCAAATAAAAGTCCACTATCACGCGCAATGGAACAGATGGTCATTGCATCTCTCAAGAAATAAGCCTCACCTGCCTTTTTTGGGTCCTTCATTGGGTGAGGGCCACTGACTATCACACAGTAGGCTCCTGCTTTGGCAAGTCTTTTCGCCAGTTCGCCTACTTCCTCCGGCTCTACGGCTGCCGAACTTGAGTCCACCTTAACTTGGACCGGAATATCAACTGAACTCCTAACAGCCTTCACTGCATCGACCATTGCCTTGCAACGTCCGTCGATTGTTTCTCCCGTATACGGATCATCCACTGGGCGCTTGTTGTAGGTTGGGTCAAAGAACTGCCAGAGCCCGTAGTGATGAGCACCGTGGATCTCGATTACATCAAACCCTGCCTTAACTGCACGCTCTGCCGCCTCTGCGTAGGCTTGAGTGACTCTCTCAATGTGATTCACTGTCATAGATTTCACTCGGATAGGCTCACCCTTCGGCTGAGGGACCTCCATGTCACTAGGTCCCAAGACTACATCCGTACCAGTATACTTCGGATAACTCCGGCTCCCACAATGAACTAACTGAGCGGCTGCCAGACTCCCAGAGGAATGAATTGCCGTTGCCAGACGCGCTAGGCCTTCAATATCTGCATGTTTTGAATTCGAAATCATTCGCCGGACAGACTGCCCTTCCCGCATGATATACTGAAAACCAGTTACTACGACACCAGCTCTGATCTTCCCATATGTTTCGACGATAGTGTTTCCACAGATACCACCCTCATCAGCCTGTCCCATCCACGTAGCAGCCCGCATAATTCTGTTGGGCACTACTGTACCATTTGGCAATTCCAGCTCTCGGAGTACAGTGCTTTCCCAAGTCTTCTGAGATACCATGATATCGCTCCACACTACTTATTCACCCTCACTCAGGGGGCAACCATGCTTCATGTGATTTGGTAAGATATCTCTTGTGATGAAGATACATCGAAGCAACTCTACAGTTAGCTCAACTGAGTAGCCAACAAAGCCAAAGTGCTCAGCCTGTGAGAAGAATTGCCTCCAATGGAATGGACCTCTTCATCACAGTCCAGCATGTCAGTGGTGTGCGATATTCCTGTATGCTACTATAGACAGGGACACAATCCCCCAGACCGCAATAAACGCAACATTAATCATTACCAAGGGGACCGAAACTGCAAATGCGACAGGAGCAATGAGATCTCTGATGCGATTATTCCTGATCGTGGCCAAGGGGACATCCCTGTCAATAAGCTGGCGGTTTCTCACTACATACTCCCAGATTCCCGCTCTGCTGAATCCCGCCGACGCAATAATGGTAGCGTAGACCATCACTGCCGTCTGCTCCAATTGGTATTCCCCCAGTAGAGAAGAAGCGAATGGTATGAGCGCAACGAAGAGGAGGAAAATGAGATTGAGCCACACAAGCTTATAGTCATAATCGCGGATGAATGTGAATGTCACATGGTGGCCGACCCAAAATGACCCGATAATAAAGAAACTGAGAGCAAAGCTTGTCAGTCTGGTGTAAGGCTCATCAGTTCCAAAGGCAGACGTGATAGTTCAACTTCAGGGGGCCTGACATCGATTGCAAGCAGAGTAACAGCAATAGCAATAACAGCATCGCTGAAGAATATGATACGTTCAAGTGCCGGAGCCGGGTGGAACTCATTGTTATCCGAGTGAGATGTAGTGCTTCCCATATCGTAATCTACCTCGGCAACTGGTATTGCAGGTGGAGCCAGCTTTCCATGCTGATAAATAAGTACCGCCCCGAGATTAGAACACCTTTCTGAACTTCTGGAATATCGGTGGGAGTAACTCATACCAGAGATTAGCCATGGTTTCGGCTCACAGTGCAGTTTCATCATTACATTGCCTTGCTATTAGATCTCTACGGGCTACCGTCTGTGATATAGGTAGCATAGTACCTTTTCGATGGCTTTATTAGGTAGCATGATACCTATTTAGGTAGTATAATACCTAAACTGGTGCGAATAATGGAAGCGAAAGAGAAACGATTGGTCTTTGGCAGAAGTCTGGCATTCTTGGTCGTTTTCTTAGCATGGCTGGTGAATGCTGTCCTTCGTGTGCTCTTAGGATATTTGATGGTAACTGGGAATCAGCTACTGGATGTTCCAGTTGCTCAAGGAACACTGGATGTGCTGATTGCTGCGTTCCTGTTCTTAGGAATAACAGGACTCATCACCTCAATCGGCCTATGGACAATGAAGAGATGGGGATATTATGGAACTGTACTCCTGATCCTCTCAACTGTCGTCTTCGATGTGTGGGGGATAACGATTCAATTCACAGCGGCAATGGGGTTTGTGGTTCCCGTAATAGTTCTTGCCCACCTTGCCTTGAATAGGCCTCTGTTTCCTGGGCCCATTTCAACAGCATCGGACATACTATAGTCGAAGGAGAATGAAATGTCAGATGGACTAACAACTGAGTCAAGACATGAAATATTCGAACAATACGTTATTGGAATTATTGCCATTGCCTGTGCATCAACACTTGTTGCGATTGCATTGCTTGGGCCTCTCGGTCTTGGGGTTATAGTATATCGGACTTCGCAGTCTGCAATCTACCAGACTATGGGCCAAGACCTAGTGGGAATGCTACTAATCGCTCCTCTGTTGCTTCTTGGAGGATTACTTCACATTGCTAGGCGAGATGGAGCCAAGTATTTGCTCATCCTCACGCCTATAACACTAATCTACACGGGTCTGTCTTATGGTATTGGGCAGGAGTGGAGTAATACGGCATATTCGGGAAATGTAGAGAATTTCTTTGGGCTGTTTCTCATGCTGATTATAGGTGGCTTGATACTTGGAGCAAGTAGCCTGTCATCCTTCTCCGAAGAGAATGCTCCAACCTTTGGCACAAGAGGTCTGTACATCTATGCAGGACTAATGTCCATTTTCCTCTTGGTCTTCGCAGTCATGTGGTCATCCGATATTTTCCAAGTTCTCGCAACTGGAAACGATTCGTCCGGGTCGTACGCACTTACTCCAACATTATTCTGGGTAATTAGATACCTTGACCTAGGTGTAACTATCCCACTTGGCTATCTAGCTCTATATCTGCTGATCACAAGACCAAGACGAGCATACTCAGTCATCCTCCTGTTCTTCGGGTTCTTCATCACTCTGGGAACCGCAGTGAATGCAATGGCCGCAGTCCTGGTCCTTAGCGGAGACCCTCAAGTAGCAGGTAGTTCTGTCGCTGGGCTAGTAGTTTTTCCAGTACTAGCAATCTTGGCCTACGCAGGGCTCTATTATCTAATCAGAGGCAAGATTCGAAGATGATGGAAAGCGGTCGAGTTAAAACGGTCGAAGGAAGTATGAATGCAAGAATGACAGGTGCTCAAGATGAGTGAGGAGTTCGTGCAGGCAATGGCGGAGTCCTTCGGGTATCTCTTTCTCCTAAGTCGAAGGTTTGAGTATATCACAGATCAGGTCCTAAAGGCGGACGGACTTACAACCAAGCAGCTCTTGCTTCTAATTGCGATCTCCAGAGGATTTGATAAACCACCATCTGTTAGTCAGGTAGCAAGTGTACTAAGTACGAGCCATCAGAATGTGAAACAAATAGCCGCTCAACTTGAGAAGAGAGGCTTTGTCAAACTAGTTCGAGATGAGAACGATAGGAGAAGGTGGCTCTTGACTGTAACCGAGCAGAATCAAGAGTATTGGGCGTCTAGGGACAAGGAGCACTCTGCGGCGATGTTCTCACTATTCAAGTCGCTTACTCCAGCGGAGATAGAACAATTCTGCAGGCTCCTCACGAAGCTTGTTGAAGGGACAGAAAAGGTGTATGCAGATTCGATTCAGCGGTGATTCAGCAACTGCAACAAGCAATTTTAGACTCCTAACGGAAATCTGTTGCCTTACAGGAGAACAGTATGACAAGAATTGATGTATATCGAGATGTGGATTGAAGGTTGACTGATATAAATGCCAGAGATGGCGGTCCGACTAAAGTTTGGACTTGAAGAGCCACTCTGCCTTTAATGACCAACTATTTGACTTGGTTTTATCAATAAAGAAGCATGCAGAGAAGAACGAACTGCGTAGCTGTGCTCATCCTAATCGTTGTAGCCGTAATCGTCTACGTTCAATTCGTAAATCCTCAAGATGGTACCACTCCTCCAAATGACGACGATTCCTTTGATAATGGAGGACGCTATGATTCCACTAACTTGAACTATATGGGGGTCATATATACAAACCAATCTGATATTCTCAACTGGAATGGAGGGTATGGCGAGAGCACCAATTGTCCTTGGGGGGCTATTCACAACGGACTGGACTTCGCATTTGCGAATGATTCCCAAGTCATAGCTGCAGCGCCGGGTCTAGTGGAAGAGATTCATGCAACAGATACAGGTCCTGTTGACAACGTATACGCGATTCATGTTTCCATTAGGTTCAATGAGAGCATTCAAGTCAACTATGTCTTTGAACCATGGACCACGAATTCATCAGATGTGAGTCGTGTGATATCAATGCTAGAGATTGAGATTGGCGACTGGGTCGCCAAGGGAGATGCGATTGGTCGTTTCCTTGCGATAGGAGGAGCCGCACACATCCACTTCGCAGTCTACAAAGGCGATGCTGTCTGTCCCAGGCAGTTCTTTTCGGAAGAAGCATACCTTGAGATAATGAGCCTTGTTCATTCATATCATTCGGACTGGGAACTGTGTTATCCGTAGTTGGAAGGGTGGACCGGCTGGGATGTGAAACGAGTCCCACCATGCCGCCTGAATGCCATGGTTCAAAGAATCCACAAGTATTATTACAGATGTTTCAGATGTGAAAGAAATTCACGAAGGGATTAGCTTGGTAGTGTTCATACTATATGATCCAACCAAACATAAAGATGATTTTATTCAACTTAACATCGAGTACATTAGTTGGATTACAGAACAGGTTCTAACACGCTATGGGATCAAGTTCGAAGAGACCATGGGTGTGACGGTGGAGAAGTATGTCCAGTCACAATACGAGAAGTATACATCGATACCACAAGAAGATGGTAAGTTGCTCATACTTGA
>CAYPUO010000076.1:0-8911 GCA_964413775.1 uncultured archaeon | reverse complement strand
AGAGAGCTTCGAAACGGTCTATTCACTGGTAGAGAAGTGTTTGGCCATCTCTCCGGGTTGCACGTCTGGGACAAAAGCAGGCTATACCAAATCGAACCCAGATTCGAATATGAGCCAGGTGAGCCGTTGTTCTATGTGTATCAGGAGGATACATGGATTCGAAGACTGCTGAGAGAGAGAGGAATAGTCGTAAGAAGCCTACCGCCTGGAACATTCCTGAGGATAGACGAGGAAGAGTGGACCCTGACCTTCACCGTAACACGGGTAGCTGTGGAATGGACTGCTACTTCCTCTTTAACCGGCGAGTATCTCAGACAGGGTGTCTTGACCTTCCTTTTGGAATCGCGGCTTTCAGCTGCTGAGATAGTTGACTCCTTTGTTACTGCTGTAGCCGAAGTTATACCACTTGAGAGAATCAGGAACAAGGACGAGGCTATTGACCTGCTTGTTCTTCGACTAGGCGATAAGAGATATGATGAAAAGCCACCAGAATGCAAACTTGAGATTGAGAGAGATGGCAAGCTATTGCGGATGTGTCTGTACATGATTGGTGGTGCCACAATACCTACCAGACTAGGTGAGGAGAAATTCAAGGTCACAAATGAATTAGAAAAAGAGGGATTGATTGAAGCGATAAGCTATAGATTAGAAGACGGTGACCTCTCGGAGTACAATATTGTGAATGTCGATGAATTCTTTGGATACCTAGAAGAACTCCTTGATGAACTGAAATAAACACATCAGATGAGCAATGGCGGGCCCGGTGAGATTCGAACTCACGAAAACCAACTCTCTCCCGGAGTGGATCTGATAGGAGGCTGGCACCCTATCCTGGCTAGGTGACGGGCCCCACAAAATGGGCTAGATTTTGTTTGACTTATAGACTCTTCGTTAAAGAAGAAGAAGAGTCTATAGCTTATTGCATCAATCTGATGTTAGCTAAGTTCTGAATGCATCAATCAGAGCTTGATTTATACTTGTAATGTGGTGCATTACTCTTTCACTGAAGCTACAGCATATCTTGAATAGTTTTGAGTCATATTTGGGTGCAACAAGATTAACAATTCTAGAATCGCTGTCGGATTGACCTAGGACTTCAGATAGGAAGTTCACTGAGGTGTGAACAAAATCAGATAGTTTTTTGTACAGTTCCTGAATCGCCTGTGTTTCTGGAGGCTTTGCCTTACCTATTAACTTACCACCAAAATTGCTGCGTTCTAGAGTCATTTCCTTCAGTACAGCTAGTTTTCCATGAATGTTGAGATCACGATAAATCATATCAATATAGAATGCCTGCAAAACTCCTTCCAGTATGCTTCTAAGTTCTCTGCATACTTGATAATATCCTCCTCGTAATGCTAGCCATTCTATCCAGACAAGGGATTGATAGCACTCTGTGAATCTAACGGCCATCAACAAATTTGTGCGATTCCTAATCATTTTTTCTGGAATTTGGCGATAGTGTTTCATCCAAGACTTGCGAAGGTTGACCCATGTTTTAACTAGATTTCCTTCATTCTTGGTTGTTTCTTTCATTACTGTTTCCATAGCAGACCTGAATTCATCTGAAGTCAATTAATCCAATCTCCGGAACCAATTCTAGCAGTTTCATTTGCTACTCGGAGAGTTGAAAGGTCATTTAAGGATGGCGCGGCTCGGTAGTGCAGTACCATAGGTAAGAGGTCTGTGACTCGTAGCTATGGTATTGCACTATCAAGATGTTCTCTAAAAACGGAGTGGCGGGCGTGGCAGGATTCGAACCTGCGACATCCAACTTCGAAGGCTGGCGCCCTATCGTCCCTTCAAGGAATCAGATTCCATTGAATCCAGGCTAGACTACACGCCCGTGCCCTTCTTTTCTGATTTTGATTACCTCTTAAGCGCTTCTGTACTTCCATAGAATTTGCCTTCTTGAATTGAGGAATGCCTTTGAGGCATCTGTGTGGAACTACCTCTACTCGGTGCGAACGAGTGCTGAGCTTTTTAACGTATTAGTCATACACCTTGTATCGTTTGAAAGGGTCGGAGTTTCATGAATACCCGATCTATCCATTGAATTGAAGGACAAATCTCTTTCATTTGGGATGTAGTTCGAATATCCATTATCTATTGGGAGAATGATCGTGTCGTAGTGTATTTGCCTATCTCTGAAGACGGAATATATAGCAGAGAAATATTCAATCTTGTTAGGGATTGTCACTGATGGAATCCTCTTATCGCCATCAAAGATACAGAAGTAGATGCGGTTAATCTGTATCGAGAAATTAGGTGCCCCAATGATCTCCTGATTCCCTCCATCCAGGAAAGCGATCTTTCTGTCTGATTTCACAGATTCAATCGAAGCGAAGTTATCACGGCTGAGTGGATGGGGATTGTATTGTGACTGGCCAAAGAACGGTGTGCCCAAGCGGCTCTTTTTTACTTGGCCAGATAGTTTTTCCAGCACTCTTCGTAAGATGTTGACAGGCATTCTCTAGACCTCTACAAATGAACAATCACCTCGGTTATGCAGGGAAACATGAGAGCAGGCATATCGCGTGTAGCCTCGATAGCTCGGAGGTTTGGAGAATGGGAATATTCCAGGCATGTCGTCGAAAAGGAGCTGCAGGCGGGAGACATCTTTGTTGCTGATGGAACTCTTCAAGCAGCATTTCCTAACGAATCGGAATACGTGAACCGGGTCTTTGAGTCTGCAAAGAAGTCAGGGGCGATTGTCACAGGTCTGTCGAAGAGTTGCGCGTTGTTCACGGATACAGGTCTTTCACTTATTGGCGCAATCAGGCTGTTAGCCGAAAAGGAAGAACTATCATATCCGACTTGGTTCTACCATCCGGTAGTAGACATCTTTGAGCCAACTCACAGAGCTTCTCTCTATATTGCCAAGCTCAACACCGCTGCAGACAGGATTTACAGGTATGAAATCTACCAAGATCAAGCTAGAACACTATCTGACGAAGACCTGAATGAACTATTCTCTAAGTTATCAGAGAATAGCTGCGACTTCTCTATACCAGGTTATCCATATGGACTGGTAGTTGCTGATAGAGAGGCAAGAGTGAGGTTCAATGAAATGGAGGGCTTTCAGATGATACTGCTATCAGAGGTATCACAGACGGGTAACTGGGAGAAATTCAGGAAATATATACGAGCAACTGACACACATGATGTACTAGACATGTTGGCGGGGTGACGTGAATGGATGTTAAAGGACAAGTTATCGCAGGAAAAGTCGCTAAGATTCTAATTAGGCAGAAAAGCGGCGAGAGGATAGAACTTGGAGACCTATTGGTAGTTGATGATGAAGATGGCTATTCGATATTGAAAGTCTATGATCTCTCTTATGGGAGTCAATTACAAGAATCGGTTCGAGAGATGATTGCCGGTATGGAATTGGAAGGACACGGGAGCGACCTGTCCTTCTTTGAGCCTGAGCTTAGGAACTACATTATCGCTGAAGCTGCATCATTGATTCATGTCACAAGTGAAGGTACTAGGAGTCCCAAAGGGTTACCAACCTTTTTCTCATCCGTACAACTTGTATCAAGTAAACATCTCAAGTTTCTAATCAAGCCCCAAAACCCATTGTATCTAGGGAAGGTCAGAAGCGGATCTAAGGTTCTTGATGTAGATGTCTTTGTTAATGGTACGGATATTCTACCCCACCATATTCTAGTTCCTGCAATTACAGGGAGAGGAAAGAGCAATCTCGTAAAGGTCATGCTATGGAGTATTCTAGACCGAGAGGAGTATGGGATACTTGTCCTAGACCCACATGACGAATACTATGGCAGACATAAGCTGGGCTTGAAAGATCACCCCCAAGCAAAGAGTCATCTTCTCTATTACTCGCCCAATGCCATTACCGGAACAAGTACATTCGTTATCAATCTTGCATCATTGTTGCCAAGAGATTTTTCAGGAATAGTCGATTTATCTGGAGCACAGCAGGAAGCCTGTAGCCTCTACTATAATCATTATCGGGACAACTGGATAGAGAATATTATCAGAGGTACCGAATTGTCTGGGGTGCAACCTCAAACCCTAGCAGTCCTTCAAAGAAAGTTCGATACAGTACTAGGAGTCTATGTAGACGAAGACGGTGAATTTCATTGTAGGAATCGGACATTCAGTAGTACCGCAGGAACGACAACTGTTCGCGACATTATCAGAGCAATAGAGGATGGAAAAACAGTTGTTATCGACACATCAATGTTACACGATGAGGCCGAGTTGCTTATTGGGGGGATAGTCGTCAGAGCTATTTTTCAGAACCATGAGCAATCTAAAGCTGATGGAGGACTGGATCGACTACCTGTCGTCAGTATCGTGGTAGAAGAAGCTCCACGCGTATTAAGTGAAATGCGGGGATCCAATGTGTATGGCAAGGTCGCTCGAGAGGGGAGGAAATTCAAAATCGGTCTGATTGCTATCTCACAGCTTACTAGTTTAATCCCACGGACGGTTCTAACTAACATGAATACGAAAATCATTCTAGGGAATGAAATGGCAACAGAAAGGAAGGCGATAATGGAAAGCGCCGCTCAAGATCTCTCGATGGATGACCGAATAATAGCTAGTCTTGACATGGGAGAAGCACTAGTAAGTAGTAACTTCACGAAATTTGCAATTCCGATACAAATACCGCTTTTCGAAGATTATGTAGAAGAGCAGACCAAAGGCAAGAACTCTCGTGCTGTTAAGACTTCGTTCTCAGGAGTGGATATGGAATGAAATTTGCACATATGGCAGACTGTCATCTTGGTGGATGGAGTGACCCAGTTCTTAGTGATATCAATATAGAGTGTTTTGAAAAAGCACTGGAAATATGTATTGTAGAAAAAGTAGATTTCATTCTAATATCTGGAGATTTATTTGATAGAAGTATGCCTTCTTTTGAAGTGATGGAGAGAACAGTTTCGAAGATAAAAGAGGTAAGAGACAGAGGCATTCGAGTATATGTGATTGCAGGATCCCATGATTTTTCACCTACGGGAAAGACAATGCTGAGGGTATTTGAAAAAGCAGGCCTATTCACAGGAGTTTCAAAGCGGAAAGAAACGAAGGATAACAAGCTTAGTCTGTTGTTTACTACTGATGAAAAAACGGGTGCGAAAATCACAGGTCTTGTTGGGAAAATGGGTGTTCTAGAAACGAAGTACTATGAACTACTTGATAGGGAGTCCCTAGCTAATGAAGAAGGATTCAAGATTTTCATGTTTCATACAGCACTGACCGAGCTAAAGCCCGAAATGTACGAATATGCTGAAGGGATGCCGATTTCACTATTGCCTGAGGGATTTGATTACTATGCAGGAGGGCACGTGCATCAACATGCCATGCACAATTGGAAAAACTACGGTCCGATAGTATTTCCAGGTCCTACAATGCCGGCCAATTTTCGAGAACTTGAAAGCTTGGGAACTGGTGGGTTCTACATTAATACAGTAGAGTCAGGGAAAGTAGAAACCGAATGGAAGCCTCTGAGCTTATACGATGTTGAACTGATTTCCATTGATGCAAACGACAAAAACCCCTCAAGTGTAATGAGTGAGATTGAAAAAAGGATTGGTCCAGCACTGAAAGACAAGATAGTTCTACTCCGAATTGAGGGAACTCTAAAGTCTGGCAAACCAACAGATATTGACTTACGTAGAATAACATCAATGATGAATGAGCAAGGAGCCAAGACAGTAAAGAAAAACCTAGGCAAGCTTGCTTCAGCTGAGTATCAAGAAATCAAAGTCACTGCATCATCACGAGAAGAGCTGGAAGACAAGTTAATCGTAGAGCATGCTGGTCACTTGAAGATGAAAGGAATTGACAAGAAGAAAGAAGTATCGTTGACAAAGAAGCTAATCACAACTCTAGTGGACAGTAGGAATCCTGATGAGAAGAAGAAGGATTACCAAGCCAGAATGGAATCAAACATACTCACTATTCTTGGCATCAAAGAAGAATGGGAGGAGTTTGCATGAAACTAATGTCTATTGAATTGGAGAACATAAGAAGCTATGAAAGCGGAAAGACAGATTTTCCGGAAGGTTCCATTCTCCTATCGGGCGACATAGGTAGCGGGAAATCCACCTTGCTATTAGCTACTGAATTTGCACTCTTTGGTATTCGTCGGGGCGAATTATCTGGAACTAGCCTGCTCAGAAGAGGAAAGAAACAAGGTTTCGTGAGGTTAACTTTCTCAATAGATAACAAGGAGATTGTAATAAAACGGTCTCTGAAACGAACAGGATCTACCATTTCACAAGATTCAGGAAAAATAATCGTTGATGGCACTGAACACAATCTGACTCCAATGGAATTGAAGGCACACATTCTGCAATATCTAGGCTATCCGCAAGACCTCTTAGGCAAACAGAAATCACTACTCTATCGTTATACCGTTTACACTCCACAGGAAGAGCTAAAGAGAATAATGTGGGCAAAGACAGAAGATCGATTAGACAGTCTTCGAAAAGTCTTTGGTGTTGATAGATATCAGCTCATCACTGAGAATCTTGACCGGTTCTTAGGCTCTCTTAGGTCGAAAAAGCGTGAATTAAAGGGCGTATATCAAGATCTGGATGACAAACTGGAAACAAGAACAAATCTTAGAACTACTCTGAAGGATGTCAAGAAGAATATCGATGCTTGCGAACAGAAAGAAATCAGCATCGAGGGAGAACTTGAGAGGTGGAGGAAAGGGAAAAAGGGAATTGAAAACCAAATAACTCAATACAATGAAATGAAGCTTAAACTGGCAACGAAACAAGGATTAATGACTAATGCAGAAACGCGTCTACAGAGTGTTAGAAAGAAGACAGATGAATATCAAAAAGCCATAGAAGAGATTGATAACCTACAGTCACCTACAGACCTACCGGAAAAAGAACTTGAAAAGCAAATAGACACTCTAGAGAAGAGAATCGACAAATGCGTTGAGAACCCTCAAGGCGAGAATAAAACTATTGATGCATTATTGGAAAAAATGAGAGGCATTGCAGAATCTCTAAGTGATATTGAAACACAACGAACTGAAGCAAATACATCGATAAAGAATCTCAAGAAGGCAACAAAGGAGCTCAAATCAGCAGGTGATATATGTCCAATCTGTGGAAAGGATTTGGATAAGAAGCACAAAGATGAGAAAATTGCCGAATACAATACCGAAATAGAAGCTCTTCAAAAGAAGCAAAATGACTTGCAAGTGGAACTTGACAATCCATCGAAAGAGGAACAGGAACTTGCTGGAAACTTCAAACATGAGAAAGATGGATTAGTAAAAGCTCTTAGAGAGGAAAAGAAAAAGTCCCAGCAATTGTTAGACGCACTTCTCGAATATTCTAAGAAGATTGGAACAAGACCAAGTTTGATTTCGGAAGCTGAAACAGCAGCAGCATCAGAGGAATCTCTGACCGGAGAGATTGATAATCTAGGAAACGAAATTGGTAAGCTGGAAAAGCAAATCGAGAAACTAGAGGGAGTGAATCAGACCAAGGAGGAAATTGAGAAGAATATAGAAAGAGTAACGGGCGAGCTTTCTGATATCGTAGCTCAATTAGCTACTCATAGAGAAAGAAAGATTCAGCTAAACAATCAGCTCAAAGGACTGACTCAGGAGATTAAGCGAAAGAAGAAAGCTCGTGCCTTTGAAACTAAGCTCAGTAGTCTTGAAACTTGGCTAGGAACTCATCTAATGAATTTAGCAGGTACAATTGAAAAGCATTACATGGTGGATTTAAAGCAGAAATTTGAACCAATGTTCAGCCAGTGGTTCAATCTACTTATTGATGATGAACTGCTAAACGTTAGAATCGATGATGAGTTCAGCCCAATCATAGAGCAGGAAGGGTACGAAGCAGAGTATGAAAATCTGTCTGGTGGAGAATCCGCATCTGTCGCCCTATCCTATAGGTTGGCACTGAACAAGGTTATCAACACCATGGTTGATGATATCAAAACGCGGGATTTAATTATTCTAGATGAACCTACCGATGGCTTTAGCAATGATCAGATGGACAAGATTCGAGATGTCATCAATGAGTTAGGTGCAAAACAGACAATTATCGTATCTCACGAACCAAAGATTGAGAGCTACATGGACAACATTGTGAGAATCAGTAAGGAAGACGGAGTTTCAAGAATCGCAAGTTAAGCAGTAATCAATCTTGAGGATTGAAAATGGACCAAAGAGAACGAAAATGCCTTGCTTGTGGACGACCTCTCACAGGAAGAAAGAGAAAGTGGTGTGGCCATCCCGATTGTGGAGGATGGACAGCAGTTCATCCACCTGTCACTGAGGTCTGCAAGTCATGCGGCACACCCTTTGAAACATATGTTGGATCAGGCAAGGTAAAATGCCCAAGGTGCGAACACCGCGCAGCTGCCTTACGTCAACCCCTAGTTCTCCCTGAATCCGAGATAGAAGAGCTCTTGACCGATTATATTCGCAAGGATGAAGCAATGGCATATGTTTTGAATAGTATCAAGCTTGGACCAGAGAAAGAGCAGTCAACTGAAACTGTGACTATCAATGGGACTGACAGCGAACCCATAACCATCGATCTTAAGTTTTCAACATCATACTATGGTCGATATAACCCAAACTATTGTGATACATGCAAAAAAGTAACTGACCATGGACAGTATGGTCACTGCCTTAGCTGTGGCAAGAAGAATCCTAATGCCATAGTAGTATGCTACTGCACTAACTGCAGTGATTATACCCTTAACGACTCTTCGGGAATTTGCCTACGGTGTAACAAACGGAATCCACACTACCACTTGGGGGGCCCGACTGCAGCAAGCGTCATCAACAAACGAATATCTCAATACGAAAAATGGACCGGTGAGAGGAATTGGCGGTACGATGCAACAACATACTGGTTGCTAGCGTGGCAAAAAATGTACGAGATGGTGA
>CAYPUO010000075.1:0-8947 GCA_964413775.1 uncultured archaeon | reverse complement strand
GCCCATATCCGCTGTTCCCTGTAATGTAATTCCTAGCAGCCATACAGCCATAGCTGAGGCCATGGATTCCGTCTCCAGAGTTGGCAGTTATCTCATTCCCCGTGATAGTGCTGCGTTCTGCAGAAAACCAGCATGAAATTCCAGCACCACCATTCCCAAAGATTGTATTGTTTTCTATCCACGCATCATCGGAGTACTCTAAGAGTATCCCCTGTTGTTCATTGCCACTGATTATCGATCTGACGATTTTCACATTGCCGTCATAAACAACATTGATGCCCAAAGTACTGTTTGTCACTGTGCAATTGCTGATTGTCACATCCTTAACCTCTCCCATAAGAGTGCCAATGTCAACCCCATATTTGCTCCCTGTCATCAAGCTGTTCTTCAGGGTACAATTAGGAGATAGAACAATTCTCACTCCACATTCATAATTATCTGTACAGACAACACTTGAAACAACGCAGTCCGTGCAGAACCCTATCTGTACGCCGTAACTGGTATCTTGAAAACTACCTCCGCTCACGTTCAGGTCGTGGCAGTCTACCAAAATGAAACTGCCATATCCACTTGTGTCGATACTCGTGTCGGACAACCCCCTAAAGTAGCCAAGCGGTCTGTTGTTTACGATATTATTGTTGAAACTATGGGTCCAGTGCTGTATCACATATCCATCGAATAAAACACCGCTACTGATGAATTCATTATCCGACACTAGACAATAAGAACTCTCATAGAGTAGAAGGTTCGCTCCAGAGTGTTGAAAGATGTTCGACCTTACTTGAATAGCCTCGGATTCATAAAGACCTGCGTAGCTTTGGCTGAAGACACAGTCCTCTACGTAGCAGGTCTTTGACGCATCAATGTTGAGTCTGGAATTGGCCGAGAAAGCGCAGTTCTGTATGGAGCACGCTTCTGAGCCAACTAGTTGGATTACTGATTGGTTAGCGTGTATGTTATCGACAACAAGGTTGCTTGAGTACGCAATCAGAAAGCTTGAGTTGGAGAACTGTCCATCGTATACATGTAGGGCACTTGAATTCGCGATTATAAGCTGCGTAAACCCATAGTCATCGACACGTAGAGATTCACCTTCCTGCCCCCACAGATAGCCAAGCGGGCCTCCATTCAGTGTATTGTTTTCAATGATATGGTGCCATTCAGACATGGTGTCAGTCAGTCTGTGAATGATTGACAGCCCCAATCCATATAGAATGTTATCCTTGATACGAAAAGACCTTGATTCGTCTAAGACGATATCACTAGACACCTCATGAATCTCATTCTTAGAGATTGTGACATTGAAACAGTCATATTCGGCTGTGATTCCTCCGGTGTTATTAGAGATGTCATTACTCTCAATAGTTGAATTCTGATAGGCCTTTAGTCCAATCCCGGGGGCCTCATTTGAGTATAGAATGTTTCTGGAGAGTGTACCATTCCCACCAAACATCTCAATACCATTCCCTTGATTATTGGTTATGAGATTATCCTTTATTGGGAGAGCTGGACAGAATATAGCATAGATTCCAGAACCGGGACTCGGATCTACTGTGTTTCTATCAACCAGACAGCCCGCCGATGAATCCAAAGCGATTCCATGAAAGCCCATGTTGTTATCTTGGCCAGAACCGATGGATTCCACCTCTCCAATGACTGTGTTACCATGGACTGTGCAGTTATTGGAGTCATAAATCCCTATACCGTTGAATCTATTCGCATAGATCGAGTTTGACTCGACTAGTGCATTATTACACTCGAATAGGTCAATGCCCATTGTTACATTTGCAGCCATAGTATTGTCGTGAATGCGCAAGTCCGAGGACCGGGTACAGCTGACTACATAGTCCATGTTGTGATTAATGCTCACGTGTTTACAGTAGCCAAGCTGTATGGTCCCCTGTCTTGTGCTAAGACTCCCGTTGGCTATATTGACATTGGTACAGTTCACTAGTATTAATGACACATAACCATCAGGATTGATGAGTAGACTATTCTCATCGTGAATGAAAATAAGAGGCTTCCCATTGATTGTATTGTTCACAATAGTATGCTGCCAATCCTCTTCAGACTCACCGGAAATCCAAAGAGGAGAACCCATCTTGTTGTGAATAACAGAGATGTTTCTTGAGGATGAGAGATACAATCCGTATCCTTGGAAATCATTGGATATGATTGAGCAGCTATTGGATCCAGATACAAGTACCTGAACCACAATACAGTTCTCTACTACGCAGTTACTCACGCTGTCTAGGCGTATTGCACTTGACCTCAAGGAGTAGAGTACACAATTGCGTATTATTAGATGCAAGTCAGTTCCGTAGATAGAGATGCACAAAGCCCAATTGGTCGTTATATTCAGATTCTCAATTACAAGTGGGTCTTCAGCAGTGCCTGTTCCGTTCCATCCTTGGGACACCAATTCATCATTGTACCGAATAGTGATTGGTGCGTGTGACTGATATGTAACATCCTGAACTGATACTATCGAGCCGTTCGCAATTACTGAAGGTGGAGAGAGGAGTGGGCTGAGAGAGATGGGTGAAACAAGAATAATGATAACTACGACCTGTGCCCCCAATTTTACCAGAGCCTTTCAACTCCAGGAGTGAATGAACCTGTCGCATGTCATGGC
Source organism: uncultured archaeon (assembly GCA_964413775.1). GTDB lineage: Archaea > Asgardarchaeota > Thorarchaeia > Thorarchaeales > Thorarchaeaceae > MP5-2226. The sequence continues at coordinate 6,312 of CAYPUO010000075.1, read as the reverse complement.
GCGCCCCCTTAATTTCTCTTGTGCATGTTCACACATAAGCGTACAGGACAAGAGCGTTGCAGCATGATTGTGGCCTAACTAATTCGGCGTAGTTCATAAGATATTAAGCAAAATATCCTCACAGCCTCTGACATCAGGAACAGGGGTGCTCCAGATGAAACGAGAGCAAGCAAGTCATCGATTTGTCATCAACACTGAGCCAACAGAGGAAGAAGTGGAGGAGTTCAGGAAAGGTTTCGATGCATACAACATGAAACAGACAGATGGGGAGTACAATAGTCCTGAAGAATGGCTCAGCCTCGTACTCAAGGACCATGAGGGAAATATTGTCGGGGGAATCCTGACTAGCACATTGTACTGGGCACAGTACCTTGAGGTCCTTTGGGTTGATGAGAAGTATCGAGGGCTTGGATATGGGAGGGACCTCGTATTCGCATCTGAGAGGTTGGCCAAGAAGAATGGGTGTCTGGCGTCGCAGACCTATACGTTCTCATGGCAGGGAGGCGACTTCTATCAAGCCGTGGGATACAAGCTGATAGCCACCTACGATGGATACGTTGACGGAATTACAGAGATTATCCTCAGCAAACGCCTTGATACCGTTGATGACAGACAACCTCAGAAGACAGACCCCGCGCGGTTCACAGTTATTGAGGACTCCAGCAAGGAGTCACAGGCCGTGGTTCGAAGAGGCCTTGGCAAGGACTTCGATGACCATGTTGCTGGTCTGCTCAAAGAACACCCTCAGGTCAAGATTCAACTGGTCATCAAAGACAAGGGGGGACAGGTAGTTGGGGGTCTCTGTGGTTATTCCATTCTTGGCACTATGACTCTGGATGACCTCTGGGTCGATGAGAGATACCAGGGACAAGGCTATGGTAGAGACCTCTTGATGTGTGCTGAGGAAACTGCTAGGGCACGAAACTGTATAGCACTTCAGACGGCCTGTTTCTCATTTCAAAACCTCGGCTTCTTGAAGAACCATGGATTTGATGTCTTTGGAGAGTCGGACATTTATCCCAAGGCTGTGAAGGAGTACTACCTAATCAAGAGGCTTTGAGTGAACCTTCAGGCGGTATATCTCCTTTTCAGCCATATGGTGATCACTGCTACTCCAACAAGAAGAAGAGATTGCTCCTTGACAATACATAAGAATATGAAGACAGACTGTTTTGAAAACGCATAGCGTGAGCGACGAGTATGATTGACCCTCTAGACAAGGCGATTCTCAGCGAACTAGGTGCAAACTGCAGAGTATCCTATCAGACTATTGCCGATAAGAATAGGATTTCAGCAACCGCAGTAAAGAAGCGAGTCGAGAAACTGATTGAGTCGGGAGTCATTGTGCAGTTCATAGTGGAACTGAACTTGGCGATGATTGATGGCGAGTTCTTTCTCGCTCTTATTCAAACAGATGCCTCAGTTGCTGAGGAGGAGTTCATTGCAACTCTTGGGCCTCATCCCATGGTTAGCGAAGTCGGAGCCCTTGCCGGAGGAACGTACATTGCATTTGGTACCTATATAGGGTCAGACGGGCTGATGGAGATCGGCAAGTTCCTCCGTACTTCCAAGTCAGTAAAACGAGTGGAGATCCATACTCTCTTGTTCCCAAGGGGAAGGAAGTTCCAGCTAAAGAACCTGCATCGACGTGTTCTCAGACAAATCCTTGATGACCCTAGAACTCCGGTCACCAAGATAGCAAGAGAAACAGGTCTGGCAGCAAGGACTGTATCGAGAGCTATTGATGAAATCTTGGAAAGCCAGTCTGTAAGGCTCTCAATCAGATGGAATCTCAATGCTACAGATAGTATCACCTTTCTCTCCAAGATAGTCTGGGATGAGGGGAAGACCAATCTCGGGGCCATGATGGACTGGTTACGAAAAGAGTTCCCGGTGGAATTCTGGGAGCCGTTGATCTCCGCGGGCTCGCCTGCTATGTTTCCAGCTTTTGTTGTCGATAGCCTACGTGATGTTGAACGGATTACCGACAAGTTGCAGCGTGCAGACTTCATCACTTCTGTGGTCACACTCATTGGAAAGCCGAGTCGGAGCTTCTATGACCTGCGGCGCTATCGCCTTGAGGAGATGGTAAAGGAAACCTCTCAACGGTGACTCTTGTATCCGCTAGCTCGTGAAGTCGGAGGTACATAATCTAAACTCCAAGATTCAGAAAAGAGACCATACTGATGGTGAAGAGCAATATTCGTCACTCCTGTTGTACCGGGATTTCATAATCATCTGTGACTCTGCATTACATAGTGATAACATTGGTAGTCGATGAAAAGAAATCGCAGACTTTGCTGAAAAGCATGATAATCATAGCGAAGGTCATTCTACTGACGTTCGTTTTTATGATTGTAACGGGTATATCCTCAGGAATTGCTGGATTTGACAGTGGGAACTTGGTAGAGAATGCCTCTCAGATTATTGGCATCACCTTGCTAGTCTTCTTCCTACAGACTGTTGCATTGAGCTACCCTATCCTACGATCAAATCTAAAGAACCTTCATCTAGTCATTCTCGTCGCACTAGTGTACTTCGGAATCTCAGTATTCTTGGTACAAATTGAGACACTGGTCTTCCTAAACTATTTCATGGGAATAATCAGCCCAGAACTGATTCTGCATCTGTTTATTCAAGGTGCAATTACAGCTGTAATATTTGCACCAATTGCAGTCTTTGTGCTTCGTAGATGGAGAAATCGCTCTGCAACTGGACTGCAGTCAGTCAGACTAGGGATGTCGAAGATACAGGGACTAATGAAGGTCTCAGTCCTTACAGTCATCTTTGTAGTATTCTATGTATTCTTCGGGATATTCGTTGCATGGCAGAACCCTGCAATGAGTGGGTACTACGGAGATCTGATTGCCAGAATGGCAGCTGTGGGCGGATGGATGCTGCTGCTCCAGGCAGGCCGAGGAGTGGTGTTCATCGTACTGGCTGTACCAGTGATTCGGACCAGCAAGGGAAGGACATGGGAGAAGGCCATTATGATTGGACTGCTGTTCTGTATACTGACAGCCTCAAACCTCCTGATACCAACTACGATAATGCCGGATACCATCAGAATGTCGCAGTTCTACGAGGTGGCAATACCCGGCTTCATCTACGGATTGCTTGTTGGTTGGCTTATGGATAGGCCACACACCTCGGTTCGTGACCTATTTGGCAGGCAACAGAGAAGCGTTGAGGAAGCGAATGTCGTAGTGGAGCACCCCTATGCAGTAGTCTCATAGTCAATGAGGTGAATTGATGCAATTCTCCGAGCTGGAAGAGCGGTATAGACACTTGAAGTCTATAGCCCTCTCCAGTCTTTTTCTAGCCGGAAAGGGACAATACACTGGAACACTCCTTGAAGAAGGGTGTATCCGAATCCTGCTTGTCCGGTATTCTTCGAGCTCCGGTGATGTGCGATTGGAAGTGGAGCTGAGAACAAATGCTCATGAAGGGAAACCAGAACATGGAGATAACGCGGCTCAGATGGTTCAGACGATGACATCATACTTCGAATACTTGATGAGCCTAGTCAAGAGTGGCTTTGAACTAGATGTGATAGAGAACTCATGTGTCTGGTCACTGTATAAGGAGTTCCACGGAGAGATTGACGAGAGTACTCTGAGAATCCTGCTGCCCCCTGTAGAAACCTCAGCTTAGGATGAAGTTTATCTGTGAGAGTCTAGTCAACAGTCAGAGGATGTGTGAGTCAAGTGATAAAGACACGAGTAACTGAGATGCTGGAGTGCAAATATCCAATTATCGTTGGCACCATGGCAAGGATTTCTAATCCTGAATTCGTCGCTGCAGCGAGTAACGCCGGCGCATGTGCTGTATTAGCCAGTGCGAACTACAAGTCGCCGGATGAACTGCGTGACGCGATTAGAAAGACTCAGTCACTCACAGACCAACCATTTGCAGTAAACATCAATCTATTCCCCGCCTTAATGCCTCAGGATAAACTGGAGGACTATGTGGATGCTACACTGGCCGAGGGTGTGAAAATCATTGAGACAAGTGGCCATAAGGCTCCGGAGGAACTAGTCCCTAAGTTCAAGAATGGAGGTGCACTCTGGATTCACAAGTGCGCTGGAGTAAGGTATGCAATAAAGGGTGCATCTCTGGGTGCTGATATCATAACCGTCGTTGGATATGAGAACGGTGGAGCAACAGGCATTTTGGATATCGGAACGATGGTAATGGCCCCATCGGTGGTTGATGCTCTAGATCTTCCTGTGATTGCTGGAGGTGGAATAGCAGACGGCAGAGGGCTTGCGGCTGTCTTGGCACTCGGTGCGGAAGGAGTGATTATGGGAACAAGGATGCTGGCCACAAAGGAATGCCCCATTCATGATAATCTCAAGCAGGCCTTCGTCAAAGCTGCTGAAACCGATACTTGTCTTGCTCTCCGCTCTATCGGAAACACCCATAGACTCTGGAACAACAAGGCTGCACAGCACATACTCGAACTGGAGTCTCAAGGAGCAGCCCTCTTTCAACTCGTCCAGGCTGCATCTGGAGAGAAGGCGCAGGAGATGTATAGGAACGGAAATCTCGACCTCGGAGTAGTAGCCTGCGGTCAGGGCGTAGGCCTGGTCAAAGACATCCCCACTATCAAGGAACTATTGGATAGAACAATGGCTGAGGCTGAAGAGGTTGCTTCACGACTCAGTAAACGGTGGAGTTAGTTTCTTGCCACACCCTCGTACTGGTGACTGAGAGACATATCCGGTCCGATAGAGAAGACTCTGATTTATCGTCCAGCTCAAGGTGTTGTAGATATCGTGGTCAGGCAGCCGCTTCTCGCCACGCCTGTTCACGGCCCTTCGCTCTACGATACAGCCGTTTGATGTGCCGTAGAAGGTTGGCTAGATACCTGTGTTCTCGGTCGTAGATCTGTTCAAGCACATGCTCTCTGGAGAGAAGGACTTCGCGCTCATGCTCTCTGAAGCTCTTGGGAGCATAAATCACGTACACTGGAACCCCGATACCGAGGAGCAGGATGCCCACCAATAGCTCTCCAATGTCACACTGCAGGATTAGATAGATGCAGAAGATGAGACCGGCAATAGGAATTACCAGCCTGCGTAGACGCGACTGACTCTCACCGAGTTTCTTGTCCAGTGTAGGCACAGATACACATGTCGAAGCATAGGCAATTGACAGGAAGAGGACTGAAACACCAATCAGAAAGCTCAGGTCACCAAGAATCGATGCGATAAGTGCAGTGACGGCCTCAATGATAATAGAGAGATAGGGAGTTTCATACTTGCGGTGCACTTTCGCAAACACAGACGGAAACAGACCTTCAGCGGCTAGCGCATATGCAAGGCTTGATGACCCAATCATCCCTGACTCATCCGAGCCACTCACTGATGCGAGTGCACCGACGCCGAGGATGAGGCCTCCAAGGAGTCCAAGACCAGGGATGACACTGAAGAGGACTGTAGCAGCACTGGCAAGTGGAGCGGTCTCGACAGCAAGCTGACTTGAGGGTACCAGCCCAAAGAGCACTACATTGGTTGTCAGATAGAACACTGTGACAATCGCTATTCCAATGATGAGTGCCCTGGGTATTGTCCTCTCTGGGTCTTCAATGCTATCGGAGGGGATTGTTGACACTTCGAAACCAGCGTATGCCCAGAAGATTACAATGAGTGCTGAGCCTATGTCACCCACACCAAATGGGGCGAAAGGGGTGTAGTTGGCAACCATTGTGGCAGGGCTGAAGAGGAAGAAGGCTATCCCACCTATTGAGAACAGGATCAGCGGAACAAGCTTGACAAGTGTTAAGGCGTCGTTGGTCTGACCCGCCGCCTTTGCGCCAACAATGTTCGTTATGGCTAGCACGGCCACAAATGCGACCTTAATGAGTATCTGCACCACAATGCTAAGGTCAGGTATGAAGAAGAGCAGGTACCGGACAAATGCAATTGGAAACACCGCGAGCGAAACCCACTCTGCAATCCAGAGCGACCAACCAACAACGAAACCAGCAAATGGACCATACGCCTCCTTTGCGTAGGCAAATGGTCCACCAACACCTGTGACCAGTGATGCACAACGAGCAAAGGAGAGAGCTATGACTACGGTCATCATCCCACCGAGGACCCAGACGACAAGGGAGAGAGGTCCCATTGCACCCGCGCCTATTGATGAAACGACATAGATGTCTGCGCCGATTATGCCGCCAATGACAAGATTTGTGACATCGAAGGTAGTCAGCTTCGCTGTGAGTTCTGCTCGGGCCATCCAGCATTCACTCCGCTATGTCCGTGTCGTCATAATAGATTCAGTCGCTTTTGCACAGGTCTAACT
>CAYPUO010000074.1:0-9026 GCA_964413775.1 uncultured archaeon | reverse complement strand
CCTGTTGACTCGACAGTATGATTGAGTTGCGTGCAGCCCACTTGTCAGGGGCGCCATGGATTCTTGAACCGAACACTCCATCGGAGAACTGAAGAATGAACTCACTTGCCCCCAAGAGCCCCGCATGTTTTGGCGTGTATCTGGATAGAACTTCGACTTCAAAGCCGAGCTCCTTTAGGGCGTCAACATGTCTATTTGACCTTCCTGGTTGACTATCGAATACTACTGCAATATCGCTGTCAATAACATTTGGGTCCATATGGTAGAGGACTGTCGCTGGTTCACCAAAAATCCTACCTACTGGAGCATCTGGAATTTCATCTCCGTCTGCATCTTGAACGAACCAATCTGAGTATCCATAGTTGTTCTGGTAGTTGATTTGCGTCCCAGGTAGTTGCTTGTTGTTTCCTATGAGGAGGATACCCATATGGTAGTCCGGGTTGTAGTTCTGTTGTATTGTCTTGAGCGTGAAGACCCAGGAGTTTCTCTCCTCCATTACAAAGTCGGCATTTATGGCCTTTGCTTTAGCTTCATACAACTTCGCATTCTCAGTCCCTACTCTACCGCACACTATGAACAGACGTTCTAGCAGGCTTCTCTTTGTTCTTCCAATCGGGAAGTCTTTGTCCCACTTCGACTCGGGACTGTCATTGGAGTCTACTTCGGCTCCAGGCTTGAAGTTGGAATACCTGCTCATGACGCACCGCTGATACAGGAGTTAGTGACCATATTTACTCTTTCTGTATCTTGCTTGTGACTCGCCCAGCAACCTTGAAAAGACGGGCCATACTATACAGCCTTCAGCTAGAGGACGGTCATATCATGGATCCTGAAATCAAGGTCATCTCATTCGATCTAGATGGTGTCCTGTTTGATGGTAGGAGCGCGACGTATCCAGTTGCAAAAGCTGTAGGTCTTGAGAAGGAGTTTCTCAGAGTACTGAGTTTCAGTTCTGAGAAGAAGCTAACTCTTGAGGAAGCTATTCGTGAGGGTTCGAAGATATGGGTAGGCGTCCCCTCTGATGACACTCTTGACCCGTTCGTCAAGGAACTGCCACTGAGAGTTGGTACCGAGGAAACTATTAGTCACCTGAAAGAGTGGGGTTACAAAGTTGGATGCATTTCGAGTGGTGTAAGCCAGTTTTTCCTAAGGCCTCTTACTACCCGCCTCAACTTGGATTTCGCATACTCGAATGTTCTAGGCGAGAAAGACGGGAAACACGACGGAACAGTATCCTATGTCATGACCGGGCCGCATAAGGCGGATACTGCCGAGAAGTATCTTAAGCAGGCCGGTTTGGTGGGCAGAAACCTTGCAAGCATCGGTGACGGTGAGAATGATATCGCGTTGTTTAGGATTTCTGGATTTAGCATCGCATTTAATCCGGATTCAGATGCTGTAACCAAGGAGGCAACGCTCACAATCAAGTCAAATGACTTGCGGGCTGTCCTTCCTCATTTCATTCCCGATTTCTAGCTCAGTATCTTTCTGATAGAGCTCTCAATTGTCTTCAAGTCGTCCTCGGTAAGGCTTGGATGGACAGGAAGGTCGAAATGGGTGTTACCTATCTCCTCTGAGTTTGGTAGACTGGCTTTGGAGTAGTCAGGATAGTCAACGAACTTGGCCCATCTCCACTCGCTGATATTCAGATAGGTGCCTTGCTTGTGGCAGGGCAACGCGTAGACAGTTCTGGCACCAACATCATGCTCTCTGAGTTTTTGGACGAATTGATCTCTACTAATCTTTGATGATTTGATTGTGGGGGCATAGACATGGTAGCAAGACCTCACTCCCTCTGGTTCGTATTGAGGTGTGACCTCAGGAAATTCTGAAAAGAGCTGGTTATAGCGGCTTGCATTTCTTCTTCTCTGTTCCGTAACTTGAGGGAGTCTCTTTAATTGAACCCTGCCTAGTGCTGCGACAAGGTCCATCATTCTGTTGTTATAACCAATCCTGAAATGACTATACCCGCCACTCTTGCCTCTGCCATGGTTCTTTATCATAAGGGCGCGGTCATATATCTCTTCATCATCTGTTGCTATCATGCCCCCTTCTCCCGTCATCATGTTCTTCGTTGCATAGAATGAGAAAGCTCCAATGTTGCCAATTGATCCCACTTTCTTTCCATTCACCGTTGCCCCATGAGCCTGACATGCATCCTCTAGCACCATCAAGTCGTGTTGCTCAGCAATTTCCATTATCCTCTTCATATTGCAGGGCATCCCAAAGATATGGACTGGCATGATTGCTCTGGTCTTCTCTGTTATTGCCGCCTCAATCTTATCGGGATCGATGTTGTAAGTCCGCGAGTCAATATCAACAAAGACTGGCACAGCTCCAATCATTGCAATTGTATTCGCTGATGCTATAAACGTAAATGGTGAGGTAATCACTTCATCCCCTGGATTGATATTCATAGCTTCAAGGGCAGTGCTTAGCGCTGTTGTTCCATTTGAGGTGACAGTGGCATACTTTGTTCCAATGAATTCTGAGAACTCTTTTTCAAATTCGTGGGAGACTTTGCCTTCGGCAAGCATTCCTGACTCCAGGACGCTTCTAACAGCGGCGTACTCCTCCTCATCGATAATGGGTTTGGCGAAGGGAATCATTTCTTCTCACAAGTCCTAAAGAAACAGCGAGCAGTTAAAACTCTTATTTCATGAAATACGTAGTTTCGCTTGCATGTCACTTTTCACTGACTTCCTGTTCCTTCTGTAATGCAGCATCCGTATCGTCAGCTTGCCTCAGCTTGTTCTCAAGCATACCAACGAGACCCACTGACCCAATCATGACAGCTAGTGTGATTAGCATGAACAGCAAGTTTGCTAACAGGAAGACAATCGCAAGCCCTAGGCCAGAAAGAAATCCCGTCGTAAACCTGACCAGATTTCTGGTCTTCCGTGGTGCAAGACGTTGGGTCATCCAATCTGCCACGGTTGAAAAGCCAAGGGCAAGTGCAAGCATAAACCAAAGCCATGAAGGTTCTAGAGGGATACGTAAGAAGAAGAGCAAAACGGCTCCTATGCCCAGTCCCCCGTATATCCCGCTGCATCTACTACAGAAGTACAATGACTTCCCTAGGATTGTAACTCTAAGGCAATGTGAGTAAAGCGAAGGGGGATGATGCGAGATCATTGTATGGGCCACTTCTTTGATCTCTTTCCTTCTATTCCATGAGTAGAGTTTCATCTCTAACTCATCGGACCTGGTCGCTGTGCTTTCGTCTTCGCTCATGTTGGCACCACCACTTCAGACTCAGACTACTTCAGTTTCTCTGCTATGATTTTTGCCAGTTGCTTTAGCTGTTGGATTTCCTCTTCTTGAGGTCTACACTTGACTCTTACAACAGGTTCGAGGACCTCATACCTTGCGCCCTCAAGGGATTCGCGAATCTTCTTCACTCCGCCTCCACCCCAACCATAGGTCCCGAACAAGGCAATTGGACGCTCAGGGAAACGCTTCCCTTCAATCTCGTTGACAAAGGCCCAGACCTTGGGGAACGGATGGGCATCATAAGTGGGCGCACCAAGCACAAGCACTCCGGCTCGGACTGAGTCTGTGACCATATCTCCAATGGTGCTGTAAGATACGTTATGAATCCTGACTTCAACACCTAGCTTCAGGAGTTCCTTCTTGAGCGTAATCGCAGTCCGGTGAGTATAGCCGTACATAGTGCCATAGATAATTGTACAGTACTTCTCAAGGACAGGGCTGGCCCACTCCTGATATTTCTGAACGATCCACATTGGGTTCTTTCTGAATATTGGTCCGTGACTTGGAGCGATGACTTTGATCTTTATTTCTAGATCCTTCACTTTTGCAATCGCTTGCTGGACAAACTTGAAGTATGTTGTGATGATTGTCGACAGATACCTCCTGCTCTCTCTCTCAACAAACTCCAGATTCGCCTCATCATCGAATATCTTCCCATTCAGCGCTCCGTATGCTCCAAATGCATCGCAAGTTAAGAGGACCTCATCTTCAACAATGTAGGTCATCATCGTTTCTGGCCAGTGGAGGAATTTTGCATGTATAAACCTCAGAGTTTTCTTCCCGAGAGAGAGTTCCTCCAAGTCTGCAACAGTCTTTTCCGGAAATGGCACATCATAGAAGGAATATCGCAGTTTTGATGCAAAAGGTGTGTAGACCATTGTTGCATTGGGGGCAATCTCTGCAAGGTCTGGGAGTGATCCGGTGTGGTCTGGTTCCATGTGGTTCGAAATGATATAGTCAATCTTTGCTGGGTCAACAAGCTCCCTTATGTTGTTGAGCCACTCGTCTGCCCATGGCCCTTTCACTGTTTCAACTACCGCTATTTTCTCATCAATTATGAGATAGCTATTGTAGCTAATGCCAAAGGGTATCTCCCATAGGTTCTCAAACAGCTTTGTGTGATGGTCGTCTACACCAACGTAGTAGACTCCCTTGGCTATCTCTCTGTGCATTCTTTAATCCTGTCCTCTTCTGTTGTTCACGAATCCTTTACCAAGCAATAAAAGCTCTCCCCTAGGTGCCGAATGCTGCTGTTTCCAACAAAACATATGAGCTAGTGATGTATCATTGCCATGTTGTGATGTGAATGAAGTCGCTAGCCTGCATAGTCACTCTCCTGCTGTTCTTAGTACTTGCTCCAAGTGTTGTGACAGCTCTGCAGACATCCGAGTCCAATGCGAGTAATCCGGGCGAACACGATGTCTGGCTAGACCCGTTGACCTCTCATGTCTTTACATTTGACTGTCAGACAGGTGATGTACTGCGGGGCTCATTTGAAATAACACTTGACGGGGGATACTATCCGGGTGACCAACGAAAGTACGATTTGTGGCTAGGCTGGGGTGAGGGCGTTGATTTCTACGTATTCAATGACACAGATTTCGATGCTTGGACGAACGGAACTTCATCTAGAGCGTTCTTTTCACGTAGCGATGTGACTAAACTTGTCTGGACTGTTACACTTCCCAGCGCTGGAAGTTGGCATGTTGTCTATAATAATGACTCACCAGTCTATGGTAAGCAGATAGAGGGAGCAATAACACACGAAAGCCAACTCTCCGCGCTATTCTACATACTTCTTCTACTAGGGATTGTTTCTGTTCTTGTAATCAGCGCTGCATTCTATCGCAGGGCTGTGAAGTAAAAATAGAGTGTGCTATGACGCAAAGCGCCATAGCTTGTGTAGCTACTAGCTATTACTCTGAGTTTCTGTTGCAGTTGCCGATTCAGCAGGAGGTTGCCCGCTGCTGCTCCCCATGGGAACTAGCTCGTCTATCAGTTCAACGAGTGAACGTCCCAGAAGACCACCAAATCCACCTAGAAGCCCTCCCAAGATGACACTGATAATAATCACCAGGGCGCCTCCTGAAATGCCAAGCAGAGAAATGAAGAACTCTGCTATGGCAAGGGCTTGTGCTGTCATGATGAGATATAGGAATATGCCAGTCCATGCGATTGCTACGCCCACAAAGCCAGCAATGAAGGAATATCGGTGCTTTCGGGTGAAGAGGCCTGCAAAGCCTCCCGCCATCAGCATCACCACCCATTGACCACTCAACTGCAAGACAATCCCAATGACAACTACGATTATCATGGCTGGAATCGTCCCAACATCAGGAAATATATCATCTATCTTCCGCATACTTCTTCCTCCTACGGTACGAAGGTGACTGTTTCTTCAATCATGGTCCCCTGTGTATCAGCTGCAATGAATGCATATGGAGTGGAGTAGAAGTAGATCATGTGGTACCCGTATTCCTGAGTTGTTTCATTGAATGCATACTGGAGGTCAAAGAGATCTCTGAAGTGTGGGCTGAACAGGTTACCGCTTTGCCCTGGAGCATAGACTCCGTACGACTGGCTGATATTGCTGAGGTCTGCCACAAGCCTCCAAGATGGACCATGAGTCACACGCCAACCACCAGCAGCGTCCAAGGTATCTTGCCCCCTGATGGGTATCCCTCCAACCGTGGTTAAACCAGCCAGGTGGTCGTAGTATACGAGATGTTTGTTTCCATAGTTCCAGTTCGTAATATTCGTGCCAAAGGCTGGGTCAGCTGCCACAGTGTCCACTGCTCGATAGAGGGCTCTAACTAGGATCTGGTCCCGGTTCTCTACAACGTTGGGTGTGGTATGGTCATCAATGTAGTATGTATTGTTCGTTCTTAGAATCTCCTCTAGAATCGGTGTTCTTGATAGAGGCAGGTCTGGACTGATCGTCCGGATTTCGTCAAAGACCTCGTAATGTATCGCATCCCTCAAGAACATCCAGACTGTCGGAGCACTCATGTCCGGGTCCATTTCATAGTCCCAATTCCTCAACAAATCGACGATTTGGTTCATTGTTGTGTTACTATCGCCCGCATGGTCCCATGCTTGGACAACAAGAGGAACAATCTCTTGAGCACGAACCTCTAGGGCATCTGCTTGGAAGCGCTTCATGTCGTCAATAGTGATGCTGTTATCATGCGATAGCAGATAGTTGATTCTTCGCCCTCGGTAGCCATCAGCAAAGGGGCCATTGATGTCGAAACCATAGTTCGAGAAGTCGATGGAAATCTGGTTTGCCGATGCCAAGTAGCCCTGCGCTGGGTTGACCGACCGAGGAATGTAGGCATAAGGTATGTTGCTCACCATACCAACTGAGTCATTCAGGGCTTGCACTGGGTACTGGCCTGTGTATCCTGACCTTATGGGAAATCGACCGCAGACAGTCATCGCAATATTACCTTGATCGTCAGCATACACTATGTTCTGAGCTGGGCTGTCCCACCAGTAAAGCGCATTGTAGTAGTCCTGCAAATTCTTTGCTCTATTCAGGAGATCAATGGCTAGAAGTTGATGCGATACTGCATTGCCTGTCCAATTCATTGCAATGTTAGCGGCAGTCTGTGTGTCCTCGTCATACGTATTTGTGACGGAATCAATCAGCGGACCGTGAACTGAAATCTTGACCGAGAAGGGAATATCCACACCCTCTCTGGTGTGAATTGTTTCGTCAACAACTTTGAAGGCCCTATATGCGCCATTATACATGTACTCGCTAGAATTGTTCGGGTTCAATTGCTCAACGAAGATGTCCAGTACGTCGGCACCAACGTTTGTAAATCCCCACGCGATATGGTCAGTATGACCAAGGATTACGCCTGGTAGACCTGGCAGTGTCACACCCGTTACGTCTAGCTCGCCAGGAACAACGAGTTGCGCTTCGTACCAGATACTTGGAGTTTGAAAGCCAAGGTGCGGGTCATTGCACAGAATAGGCATCCCAGTATCTGTCAACGATCCATTAGCAACCCAGTTATTGCTCCCAACCCAATCTGATTCACCAAAGGGCATTATTACATTGTTTAGCATTGAAATGAGGTTATCCAGCTTCTCCTTCGGTATTGATGCCTCCTTCAGCACAGCACCACTCATGACTGAAGATGGGTCTGCAGTTGCAGGATAGCCGCCGTTTGCGTTTGGATATTGTGCATAGCTGAGATTGTACTGCTCAGGGATGATTGGCACAGAATAGGGCATTGGTTTATTGAATAAGTCATTGAACATAGTATCGTTGTTGAGCGTTGTCTTCACCCACTGTGTGTATAGATCGCTGATGCCTCCCGAGAGGCCCCAAGTCATCATGTTAGCAAAAATGAAGATATCTAGGCGCCTCCAGTGTGGTGGAGTGAAACCAAGAATCTTGAATTCAATTGGCGTTGTTTGGCTTGTCATTGAGTCAATGAAGGCATTGACCCCCGCCACCTCTGCATCGATTATGTTGAGCGCCTCTGCAATCAATGGATTGTCGGTATGGGCCTCATAGTAATCCAACGTTTCTTGGGCAGACCGAGCCAACCCAATGGTACGATAGAACATATCAGAGCTCGCAGCATAGCTGCCGACCATCTCACTGATGCGTCCTGCAGCAAGATAGTTCTGAATGTACATTTGGAAAAGGCGGTCCTTGGCATGAAAATAGCCCAATGCCATGAACGCGTCCTCAATATTCTCTGCGTAGATATGCGGAATTCCCCACTGATCAACTAGGACCTTGACTTGAGCATTGAGGCCTGGCAGCTGAAGTGTCTGAGCCTGCGGGGGAATAGCTCCGATTCCTACGTCAAAAATGCCCCCGGTAGGAGCAATAATCTGTAGTCCTCCTGTCAGCGGACCGATAGGCATGGTTAGTATAATGATCATTGCTATCGGACCTACTAGGGAGAAACCAAAATTCACGAGTTTTCGCTTCACTTTGCTCACCCACGCTAAAGTCTAGATTTATTGTAGTCAGACATGCTGCCTCTTAAGCCTTCGCAACGGCTCTGGCAACCTTTTTCTGTAAGTTTTGTCGCCTGAGAAAAGGCTGGTGAACCTTAATGGTCAAGACCGAGACATTTAGAGGCAGAGATTTCATTACTCTGTTGGACTATACTAAGGAAGAGGTCGAAACCCTGCTCGACGTAGCAATCGACCTCAAGAAGAAATATGCTCTTAGGGAGCCTCACAAGCTACTTGATGCAAGGACTCTCTTTATGATTTTTTATAATCAGTCGCTGCGTACTCGCAACTCGTTTGAGGCTGGGATGACTCAGCTTGGGGGGCATGCTCACTTTCTGGACCCGAGCAAGATATATGCTCCTGCCCTTGAAGGCGATGAGAAGGCCTATTCAACAGAACGGGTTTCAGATGTTGCACGTGTCCTTGCTAGAATGGGTGATGCCATCGCCATTAGGTGCTATGGCGACCCTGTTGGCTGGATATACGGCCGAGCAAACGAAATCATCAACAATTTTGCACACTGGGCGAATATTCCTGTTATCAATATGGAGGATGACAAGTATCACCCCTGTCAGGCGCTCGCCGATATGATGACAGTCAAGGAGAAGTTTGGCAAGTTCAAAGACGTGAAGTTCGTTATGAGTTGGGCGTATAGTCCTTCTGTGCATAAACCCTTGGCAGTCCCACAAAGCGCCGTCATCGCGGCGACCAAATTGGGCTGCGAAACTGTTCTTGCTCACCCGAAGGGCATGGAGCTTGATGATGAA
>CAYPUO010000073.1:0-9028 GCA_964413775.1 uncultured archaeon | reverse complement strand
GAGGAGGTCCTGTTTGACCGTTTGGGGTCAATAGTTTTCAAGAGAGGCAATTCCGGTCCCAAAATCATGCTGGCTGCTCATGCGGATGAGATTGGCTTTGTGATTAGTGAGATTACAAAGGAAGGCTATCTCAAGTTCCACCAACTTGGAGGATGGTGGGATCAGACCCTACTAACACAGGAAGTAGTATTACGTCCATTCAAGGGCGGTGACAAGATTGTAGGCGTAATTGGTGCACCACCGCCTCATGTGCTTACGCCAGAACAGCGATCGAAAGTCATGACAAAGGATGACATGTATATAGACATCGGTTGTTCCTCCAAGAAGGAAGTTGAAGAACTTGGCATACGTGTGGGCGATCCTGCTGTACCCATGTCATACTTCAGAACCATGAAACGCACGCGCAAGAAAAAAGACGAGGACGACAAGAATGCTGAAGAGATGACAATTGAAGTCGATCTCGCAGTTTCCAAGGCATTCGATGATAGAATTGGTGTGTTTATAGTGCTTGAAGTACTTCGTAGGCTTTCGGAAGAAGGTATTGAGCATCCAAATACAGTGTATGCAGTATCGACTGTCCAGGAGGAAGTTGGGCTCAGAGGCGCAAAGACCTCAGCTCAAATGATTCAGCCCGACATCGGGTTTGCACTCGATGTTGATATCTCAGGAGACTCACCCGGATCAAAGGGGCCCGTGCAGAAAATGGGTGCTGGAGTGGCTATCTCAGCTGGGGACGGTTCCATGATACCTAATCCCAAATTCAGGAAATATGTCCTTGAGGTTGCTGAGGAGGCAGGAATCAAGCATCAGGCTGCATTCTTGCCCTCTGGTGGCACAGATGCAGGTCAGATATATCTCGCAGGCATGGGTGCTCCGTCCCTCTTCTTGGGCATTCCTACACGATATATTCACAGCCATCATGGTATGCTGGACTTGGGGGATGTCGAGAATGCAATTATGTTGCTTGTGGAGCTGATTAAGCGGCTGGACCAGAAAACCGTGAGCAGCTTCACAGAGCTCTAGTTCAACCATTCTCTAACCACCGTGCGCCTATCTGAAACAAATGATGGGCGCAGCCACTTCTTTTCATCGAATGGATAACCAGGACCCTCTAGTAAGGACTCATGAGCGTCATTCGGAATGCACAAGGTGACAGTGGGTTGCGCCTAACGTTCTCTCTTGCCTTCGATGAACTCGTCGACTCGTTTTCTGGCCTCAAAGTCATCGATTTGATATCTGGGATGCTTGAAGCTGTAAGAGCTAATACTTGAGAGCTCACCGCCAATACCCCGGTCGAGAGCAATCTTAACGGCACGTGCGACGTCAATGATTACACCGCCGCTATTGGGCGAGTCCTGCACAGACAGTTTCAAGTCGAGGTCAATTGGCAGGTTTCCAAACGACCTTGAGCGCATTGTGATATAGCAGACCTTATTGTCTCCGAGGAATGGAACATAATCGCTCGGCCCGATTTTGGTTGGCAACTCATAAGGCACGCAGCTTGTTACTGCCTCTGTTTTGCTGATACGTTTTGATGCAAGCCGGTTTTCCACTTGCATATTCTCAAAGTCGGTATTGCCTCCAATGTTGAGCTGGTACGTGTTCTTGAGAATCACTCCTCTCTTGTCAAACAGCTGCGCAAGAACACGGTGTAGGATTGTCGCACCTAGCTGACTCTTGATGTCATCGCCTGCAGCGGGGAGTCCTTTCTTCTCAAATGCTTGGGCATGAGGACTGTTCGGATCTGAAACGATGAATTCAGGGAATGCGTTAATGAATCCGACCTCTGCTTCAAGTGCAGCATCAGCATATTTCCTTGAAGCTTCTTTGCTGCCCACTGGGAGATATGAAATAAGCATGTCTGCCTTCGACTTTCTTATCTCTTCTGCAACATCCACAGGCTCTACTTCATTCTCATCGTATGCAAAGAACGACTCTCTCATATGTGGTGCCACGCCATCTGAAATAGGACCGGGAAGCACCTTAACTCCGGTCTTGGGTACGTCGGGTGCAAAGACCGCACAGCAGTTGGGCTCTGCCCACATTGCTTCCGCGACATCTAGACCTATCTTCTTTCTGTTAGCCTCAAACGCTGCCACAACCTTGATGTCTTTGGGAAAATAGCCTCCAAAGTCAACGTGCATAAGTCCGGGCACTTCCTCATCTGCCCTCGCATTTCTATAGTAATGGGTACCCTGAATGAGTGCTGATGCACAATTGCCGAGTCCCGCTATTGCTATTCGTACTTCTCCCATGAGTTTTCACCGTATATTATTATATGACGAGAGAATAGTTGTCACCATTTAAAAATATCGCGTTAGCGTTCTATTCAGGAGCGGCATTGTCGGAATCATCTGAAGGGATTATATATGTCGTGTGAAGGAGTTTCTTCGCAGCTGATACTGTCTTCGGTCCGATACCCGAAATCATTCCCCAATCATCAACCCTCTTGATTACCTCGTCTGGATTTCCGAACTTTTCAAGAAGACTGCGTGCCCTGACCACGTTGACTTGTGGAAATCCCGCGATGAAGAATTCCTGCTCATCATTCTGGGATTGCAGCCCTTTTCGTGTGCGTATCATAGGGAGTCTTTGTCCTTTCTTGTCCCCGAGTGCTTCTCCTCCCGATAATGCGTTATAGAGCAGGCCTGCTGAGTGAAGGGCGTTGAATCCTTCTAGGACCTCAATTCCTCTCTCTTTGATACTATCAATGAGTGCATCAAGCGAACTTGGATGGATGAAACTAGCGTGTTCCATTGTTATGAAGTACGGCCTGTTCTTTGTCCTTTTGCTTGAGAATGGAACGTAGATACAACCCTTCGATGGGTCCCTCCGGATAGAAAGAATGTTTTCAATGAGTATGTATGGCTTCTCGTACTCTAGCAAACCTTCCAGCTGTCTCGTGAGTCTCGGCACACCAGACTCGCTTCCTTTGAGAGTATTCACGAGGTCGTTCACTGTCTTCCGCTCAATGGCCGTTCCATCAGGCCCGAGTACATCTCCGATTGGAATCTTTTGCACTATGTACTTGATTCCTTCTTTGTCGAGCATGTTCATGAGATGCTTCACTGAGTTGATGCGTTTTCCTGTTGTTTCATGAATATCAATTACTATCTGCGGCACATTACCGAACAAATCACTCTGCATTCTCATTCCTCATTGAAAAGGGTCAGGACGGCGGCCATTGAGACTTCCCTCGCCAGATTGGTGTCCTCTGCTGACCCAATTATGACCACATCATTATCTTCGGCCCTTAAAGTATCCGCAATAAGTAGTGCCTGATCGGAGTAGTCCAGCAGAATATTGAAGTCATCTGGTGGCATGACAAGAAGGCCATCTTTCTTTATGAGCGTGGTGGCCCCAGCACTGCCATGTCCTCCTTGGATAATAGCTTCATCTCGCTGTCGTACTCCGTCTTTGACTTTCGATGCTTTACCTTTGACGAGATTTGCATAGGAATGAGCATGAACAACCAGATCCCCAAGCTCAAGAGCAAGCCCAATCGGGATATCATTTGTTATTCTACCAAATAGCTCCTCTCCCCTGTCTGTCAGTTTCTGTCCTTGCCTTCCTTCAGCCTTAATATATCCCGACTCGGTGAGTCTCTTCAACAGTGTTCTTGCACTTCCTTCGCCTACCGACAGCCTCTCACAAAGCTCATACCGTCCCAAAGGTTGTTCTCTTCCTATCATGATTACTGCTACTGCAACATGGTGCGGTCTAAAAGTAGGTGCCACACGGCCATCCGCCGGTTGAGCAATCTCTTGGAGATTATATAGCCATGACAAAGGATTACAACCTCTTTTCTTAAATCATCAGTCAGCTCTTTTATCCTTCCCCATCAAGAAGCAGATGTTCATTTTGCTCCGTCGCAATTACAGGTAAGAGAGTTTCCCTGACACTCTTATTAAGTCCGGGCAAGACAGATGCAAAGAGCATTGCATTTGAAAGCACATGGAGAATCATGAAGGGCAGAAGGCCTATCAGAGCTATGACGAACAGCACAGAGAATTGAAGCGAATATCCAACTGTCGTCACTATATCAAACACAATAGTAACTCCCGCTCCCACGACTCCTAGCTCTATTGGGGAAAACATATCGGTAGCAGGAGCATCTGCCCTATGACCAATGATCGCCCCAGCCACAACAACGTATGTCCATCCTATTACTTGCGTTAGCCATATCAAGGGGAAAAAGCCACCCCACGGGTTTATCGTTCCGTAGACTATGGACATTATGAGGGTACACCATAGCGCCATTCCTGATCCAAAGACATATGCAGTAGCGAATAGAACCAAGCTGCCAAGTTCAACGTCTGGGATGAAGGATAGTGAATAGCAGCCCACGAGGGCCAGCGCCGTCATAATAGATGTAATGGACACCCAGCGCGTACGATCCAGATGCAACTGCTGGCCCTTTCCGCTCAACCGCAACTCCTCATCGTTTGTGTTTTTTCGCCAAGGCAACAAGTATTACAGCTGCCACTAACACTACGCCTACTATTGCTATGGGAAGAAGCCTCAATGGTTCCGATATCTCATAGAGCTCAACTGCAAACGCATACCTAACTCCAAAGGAGTATGATGTATTGGCTCTAACCAGAACTCCTGTTGTGGTATCATATGCTAGGTACGTCCTCTGTGGTTCTCCGAATGAAGTATTATCTTGCATGTAAGTGAAGGTGATGCAGCCATAGGTTGACCCGCTCGCACTGACCTGTGCATAGCTCGACTTTATCGTGCCGTTCAGGTAGTTGCCCACCGTTCTCTCTGCTGATCTATACGCAGTATTGTTGAGCGATGATAATCCTGTATCGCCAACCTCCACCACCAGTCCCGGTAGAAAGGGTGTTGCACCCCAGACTCCCAACGTGAGATCCTTTGCTATATCTGTGTTATTTGTAGTGCTCGTGAGGTTGCCTAATGTCAGTACGCCCTCCACATCACTATTCAGGCTGGTGATGGTGAATGACATCAGGCTATTATTCTCTGCAATCCAGTAGCCGTTTCCCATCCAGAATAGGCCAAATGGGAGTGCTGGTGTCTGCAGCACTCTCCATCTCACTGTTGTGTTTCCAAGAACCCCTGGCGATAGTACGGTGCTGTAATTGCCTGCGGCGGAAACAGGTGTGATGATTATGAGCAATGCGAAAACTGGCAAGAGCTTAGATAAGGCCTTCATTTTTCAGTCTCCTTCTTGTTATCACAAAGAGGACTCCGAGGAAAGCAGGTCCCAAAATGGCTATCAAGAGAGTGCCCAACACCAGTCCTGAGTCAACTTGCGTAGGTGTTGGTTCCGTGAAACTAGATGACACTCTTCTCCATACTATTGAATCACCATTAGAAACAGGCATCAGGTTAGCTGCTAAAGAAGCGAACTGGCCATTGACCCAGTATTGCCAATACAATGCCAAAACCGGATCGTTATGGACGCTGTCGATTTCTACAACATAGGCTAGGTTTCCGTACCACTGTACTACTACATCTGCTACTGATGCTGTTGCATTGAGGACATTCGTTCCATTCACGTCAGCGAAGCTAACGGTTGTTCCGTTGCCGAAGTCAATTTCCAGAGCGGCAAGACCGGCTGTTTGAAACGAAGTGTGTGTTGCTGGCATTGGCCCCTCAAGAGTCGCTGATGAAAGACAAATCAGGACAAGAATGGCCATGGACGCTAGAAGCCTTCCCAGTTTCTTCACCTCTTTGTAGGATAGGTTATCCTACGACGGCGGTCATGATATAACTCTTACTGATGGACTAAATCACAATGGAGGAGATCTCAGGAAATCTGTGAATTGACCGGATACGAGAACTCTGCAAGGGGACCTTAGACCCTTGTATAGGGTAAAAGCACGAAATTGAGTAATTGCGATGTGCCGCAAATCGATTTCGCAGTCTTTTTCAAACATGGGATGCATCCGGCCGATTCTTCACGTTTGAATCTAATCGATTCATTGTTTCCTTTGTTCCACTACTAAGCAGCATCCCACAGCGTGAGTCTGAATAGAGTCATGGCCCTTTATAGGGTTTTTCCGAGCAGTAGGGAAGTACCGAAGCATCTAAAACCAGAGCCAGGGGTGAGCCGCCTATCTGCATTTGAGGTGAAATACTGATGAGCACAGCCAAGCCCAGATTGTACAAAGGATTTCTTTTTGTGCTGGAAGGCATAGATGGTTCTGGGAAGACAACAGTTTGCGAGGCTGTTGAGCAAAGGCTGGCGAGCTTATCATACTCAGTAGTACGACTGAGAGAGCCAACGAATGAAAGCCCGTGGGGTCAGGAGATCAGGAAAAGATCTCCAAGAGGAGAACTTACGCCCGAGGAGGAGCTTGAACTATTCATCAAGGACCGTGACTGGCACATCGCGAATAGAATTCTGCCATCTCTCAATGCAGGTAAGGTGGTCATCATGGACCGCTATTTCTTCGCAACTGGAGCATACCAGTCTTGGAGTACTGGTCTCTCTTGGAGAGAGGTTCTTCGAAGGAATCGCAGTGATATCAACGCTCCCGAACCCGATATTGTCTTCATCCTTGATATAGCGGCAGAGAAGGGGCTATCACGCGTCCTCGGAACCCGTGCAGAGAAGAACCTTCAGTTCGAACAGCTAGATAGGCTCGTGAAAGTTAGGCAAGCATATTTGGAAATGGCTCAATCTGATAGCGGAAATTTTATGGTCATTGATGCAGGACAGCCCTTGAAAAATGTGATTGAGCAGGTCTATGAGGCAATACACACATATTTGACTGACACAACAATTATGCAATAATATACGGCTTCAATCAGTTTCGATAAAGAGCCGTATAAATGCGAATTGGCTAGTGACAAGCTTTTTTAGGGGCACCACCTGCACCGTATCGAAGAATAGCTCCTCACATGCCAATTTGATGGGACCGGGAGAAATGAAAAGATGCCTGTCGCTATGTTGTTAATCGACTGGGACTCAAAGATTGGTGCCGTCCTGAAAGCGAAAGTACCTGCAGACTTTGCAGACTACTATCGTGAGGACCTCAATACAGAAATCATGAGAATTTTCACATCACACGCCATGGGTGATGCCACCGCAGGATTCTCATCTCTTAGTGTTCGAATCGGCGGAGAGGAGTATAATGTTGCTTCCTACTATACTGGCATTGTGCGTGAGGAAGAACAATATTGTATCTCGCTTCTGCTTACCCCTTCTGAAGACCCGAAGACCTACGAAGCGGCAATCACATCAGTTGTTTCACCAATCACTAATGCAGTTGTTTCTATGACTGATGCTGAGTTCCAGGCGGAACTCGATAATACATACCGTAGGATAATTCGTCTTGCTGGAATGACCGATGAGTCCCGTCTTGCACGGCTTTTCTCAGATGAAGTGTCTCGTGCAGTGTTTCCGAAACTGTGGAAAGGTGGCATAACGAAAGAAGATCTAGAAGAATGGCTCAAGATGGTGACAGGTCTTCCCAGTGTGAGTGTTGACTCAGTCATCGCTCCTTTTGAAGAACTTGGACTTGTCAAATCAGAGTGGGTCGATGAGATTGGCCGGACCTGCGTCTTTATGATAAAGGACTTGGAAGTGTTCCGTGCGCCTCCACTTGTTGCCATGGAAGCAGCAGCTTCTGTTTTGGATCCGGAGCTCGTAGCCGAGTACAAGACCGAGGTGTTGGAATTCCTTACTGAATGGCAAAAGACTCCGGAGGACACGGTCGCCGTGGCACAGATTCTTGCCGATCCAGATGCCTACGACACACTCACTGTGCTTAGAAGGCAGCCTACTAATATCTCAGAGCTCGAAGCCACTCTTGGTATACCACCCAAGGAACTGAAGCAAGCTATTCAGCTTTTGAAGAAGTACCGAGTCATTTCCGAGAAACGGAGAAAAGGGCCTTCTGGTGAATATGACAAGTGGCTATTCCTGCTCAACGATATTCGAGTCAGACTATTCTTCCCCGAATACTTCCTGAGCACACTTGTTACTGACCTTGAGAAGAATCCTGATGATTCACGCCTTATGGAAATGGTCCATCAACACCTGCGTCTGCTAAGGGACAACTTCCCACGCTAGTAAGCCTATCTGGTCATTCCTAAGGATTCAGTACATGTTCGTTTTATGCTGGATGCTTTCGGAATTTTGAAAACTAGGAAGGTTCATATGTACTCAAGCCTCCTGTGCCATCGCCTATTGTGTTGAGTGTTATGGATCCCCGTCATAGGAACTCGCATTCGCAACACACGGTTTACGGTCCCTAAGAGTTTCTACGCATTGGTCCCCGGGAAGAAATTCCCACTTGCACATAATTGATTTCTTCCATGCACTCAGTACTTGTGGCGATCCACGGATGCGGGGCCACTTTGGTGGGCCCGTTTTCCAACTTTTTCTATTCTCGGTGAGATATGCTCAACCAAACCATGATACACACGATTATCTCATAAGCGAAATGCCACTTTCATTACATGACCCGGGGGCAAACGAGCTCCTATAGTGTGTCGGTGACGAGCATTGATCCATAACACATTTCTCATCCGAACATCAACATTCGCAGTCCTGGCGAAATCACAATATTGGCCTGTGGACGTTGATACGAAGGATCTTGAGGAGTTCATCACGACTCGAGAGGAACTTCGTAAGGAAGATGCAAGCCTTGCGGACTTCCCCTTAATAGTTGGTGGTGACAAGTTTCATGGACGGGATGTCATAAAGGATATGACAATAGTTTTCGTCACCGATAAAGGTGAGGACGAAGCGGCAATTGCAGACCGATTGGATTCAGCTGTTAAGACTCTGCGAAAGAAGATGGTAAAAGCTGGACTAGATGAAGTCCGTGAGTCATATGAAGCACTGCTTGAGGCATCGGTAATCACTAGGCTAAAGATTGCAATGGTCGGAGAGGGTGGTGTTGGAAAAACGACGACACTGCATCTCCTTATGGGCGACACTCCACCCCTCCAGTATGTCCCGACAATTGCGCTCAACTTGGAAACTGTTGAGAATATCCGTTTCGGCAACTACTCTCTTGTGTTATGGGACTTTGCTGGTCAAGAA